>JAJYVB010000330.1 GCA_021792265.1 Deltaproteobacteria bacterium
ACGCCGGCGCGCCTCGCGCGCCATGACTGGGAAACTCCAAATGTGTCACCCATGTACTGGACGAGTACAATGTTTCGCGCTGACGGGTTTCAGTGGCTATAATGCGGAGTGCCGGGCACTTCCGAAGAGGGCCGCATGAGTTCGGGAGGGCAAAGGCGCGCCGCAACCGGGCCGGTCGGTGCGCACAGACCGACGGGAGTCAAGACAATTGCAGCCGGGAAAACGAGTCCTTCATCTCAAGGTAAATGGCGAAGCCGTCGACGTTCTGACCGAGACGCGCAAAACCCTGCTCGAGGTGCTGCGCGAGGATCTGAACCTGACCGGCACCAAGCACGGATGCGAGCTGGGTGAGTGCGGCACCTGTACGGTGCTGGTGGACGGCGAGCCCGTGCTCTCGTGCCTGATGCTGGGTGCTGAGGCGGAAGGGTCGGAAATCCTGTCGGTGGAAGGGATGGCACGAGGCAGCGAGCCTCATCCCTTACAGCAGGCCTTCGTGGCAACCGGAGCGGCGCAGTGCGGATATTGCATCCCGGGCATGCTGCTTACGGCCAAGGCGCTGCTGGAGCACAACCCGCATCCGAGCCGCGAGGACATTCGCGAGGCATTGTCGGGCAACCTGTGCCGATGCACGGGTTACACCAAGATTATCGACGCGGTGGAAATGGCCGCGCGGGCTGAAACACCATGAGTCGAACCAACGGTCAGGAATTCTCAGTAATCGGCAAGCCGCTCGCCAAAATCGACGCGATGGCGAAGGTGCTGGGCGAAACGCGCTACGCAGATGATCTCGTACTGCCGCGCACGCTTTACGCCAAGCTCCTGCGCAGCCCGATGGCCCACGCCCACATCCGTGCTATCCGGACCGAGCGCGCGATGGCTCTCGAAGGCGTTCATGCGATCGTCACCGGCGCCGATTTGCCCGAGCACTACGGAATCATGCCTTCGACGCAGGACGAGGAGGCGTTGGCGGTCGACCACGTGCGTTTCGCGGGCGATCCGGTGGCGGCAGTGGCCGCCGTCAGCGAGACCGTGGCCGAAGAGGCCTGCCAGCTCATCGAGGTCGATTACGAGCCGCTTAAGCCCGTCCTTAGTATCGAGGACGCGCTGGCCGAACCTGCGGCTGCCAACCGGATTCACTCCTGGACCAGGCGCGGCAATATCCAGAAGGCTATCTCGTTCGAGTTCGGTGACATCGAGAGCGGCTTTGCTGAGGCCGACCAGATTTTCGAGGACACTTACTTCTTCCAGGGCAATACGCACCTGCCGATGGAGCAGTACAGCGCGATTGCTCACTGGGACCCGCGCGGGAGACTCACGCTTTGGTCCTCGACTCAGACGCCCCATTACGTCCATCGCGCACTGGCGAAGGTGCTGAAGCTGCCGATGGGGCGGATTCGGGTGGTCGCAGCGCCGGTGGGAGGCGGCTTCGGCGGCAAATCGGATCCGTTCTCGCACGAGGTCGCGGTGGCGAAGCTCGCGATGCTTACCGGGCGCCCGGTCAAGATCACGCTTACGCGCGAGGAGTGCTTCTATGTCCATCGCGGACGCCATCCGGTCAAAATGTGGATGCGCACTGGCGTCAAAAACGACGGCACACTTACCGCGATGCATTTCCGTTCGTTTCTCGACGGCGGCGGCTACAGCAGCTACGGCCTGGCCTCGGTGCATTATACCGGCGCGCTCCAGACGGTGACCTACAAGCTTCCGGTCTACAAATTCGAAGGCGTGCGGGTTTTCACCAACAAACCGCCATGCGGTCCCAAGCGCGGCCACGGCACACCGCAGCCGCGCTTCGCCGTAGAGGTCCAGCTTGACGAGATTGCCGAAAAGCTCGGCATCGACCCAATCGGCCTGCGCCTCAAACAGCTTGTCGAGCCCAACACGATAACGGTCAACGGCCTGCGCATAACCACCAACGGCCTGCGCGAGTGCATCGAAAAGGTCGCCGCGCGTGCGCACTGGAAAGAGAAGTTCCGCCGCCTGCCGTACGGCCGCGGGATCGGCTTTGCCGCAAGCTCTTACATCAGCGGTGCCGGGCTCCCGATTTATTGGAACGACATGCCGCACTCGGGCGTGCAGATACGGCTTGACCGCGGAGGCGGCGTGACGGTTTTCTGCGGCTCGAGCGACATCGGCCAGGGCTCCGACTCCGTCCTGGCCTTCGCGGTAGCGGAAGAATTCGGACTGGAGCCCGAAGACATCCGGGTCATAACCGGCGATACTGATCTTACGCCGGTGGATTTGGGAAGTTATTCAAGCCGGGTGACGGTTATGACCGGCAACGCTGCGATTCAGGCGGCGCGCAGGCTGAAAGAGGTCTTGCTGGCGGTCGCAAGCGAGACCCTGGATGCTCCGCCCGGAGAGCTTGCGATGGCGGACGGGCGGGTGGCCAGCGTGCGCGACCCGGCGCGCTCGATGAGTTTCGCCGAGTGTGTTGAGAAGGCGGAGGCGCGCCACGGCACGCTCGGCTCGACCGGAAGCTACCGTCCGCCCAAGGCACTGGCCAACTACAAGGGTTCGGGCGTCGGCCCAACGCCCGCCTACAGCTACTCGACGGCGATTGTCGAGCTGACCTGCGACCCCGCCACCGCCGAGATCAAAATCGAAAAGGTGTGGATTGCTCACGACTGCGGGCGGGCGTTCAATCCGCTTTGGGTGGAGGGGCAGGTTGAGGGCAGCGTTTACATGGCGCTCGGCGAGGTCTTAATGGAGGAGCAGGTGGTGCGCAAGAACGGGATGCATAAGTTCCCGTCAATCCTCGAATACAAGAGCCCGACGACGCTCGACACGCCGGAGATTGAGACCATCCTGGTCGAGACCAACGACCCTGAAGGGCCTTACGGCGCCAAAGAGGCTGGGCAGGGGCCGCTCCTTCCGGTGATCCCGGCCGTTGCCAACGCGCTCTACGATGCGCTCGGCGTGCGTATCCATGAAATTCCGATAACGGCCGACAAGGTGCTGCGAGCGTTGGAAGGGCAGCTCGACCGGCCGACGGTTCCGAAATTCCAGTTTCCACCGCCGATTAAGTGGCAGCCCGGAGAGGGCGTGGCAGTAGCGCAGAAGAGTTGAGACAACATGCTCCGGTTACCGGATTTCGACTATGTGAGGCCCGCTTCGGTGGGCGAAGCGTCGCGCATGCTTGCCGACCGGGGAGGCAATGCGATGGCGGTGGCAGGTGGCACCGACGTCTATGCCAAGATGAAGCGCGGC
>JAJYVB010000331.1 GCA_021792265.1 Deltaproteobacteria bacterium
AGAGGCGATACGCCGACGGCGGGCTGGCGCAAAGGCAGGATGTTGGCTCGGCCGGTCTGTCCCAAGGCGGCATCGCTGGCGCGACATGAAGGCCGCTCTCGACCGCGAACTTCCCGAGGCAATCGCCGATTTGGGCGCTCTGGCGCTCGACATGCGCTGGAGCTGGAACCACGCCGCTGACGCTCTTTGGCAGCGGATTTCTCCGGAGCTGTGGGAGCGCACCGGCAATCCGTGGTTCATCCTGGAGAACGTATCGCAGGAAAGCCTTCGCGCGCTGGCCGGCACGCGCGACTTCGTTGACGAGCTCGGGGAGCAATCGCGAGCGCGTGCCGCCTATCTGGCGCGCGAGACCTGGTTCGCCAGCGCCGAGGGCGCCGGCGAACTTAAGAGCGTCGCCTACTTCAGCATGGAATTCGGCCTTTCGGAAGCTCTGCCGGTGTATTCCGGTGGACTCGGCATCCTCGCCGGCGATTACCTCAAAACTGCCAGCGACCTTGGAATACCAGCCGTCGGGGTCGGCCTCCTCTATCAACAAGGATACTTTCGGCAGGTTCTCAATGCGCGCTCGGAGCAGGTCGCTTTCTACCCGTATAACGATCCGAGCCTGATGCCGCTCGCGCCGGTACGCGATGCGGCGGGCGAGCGGGTACACGTCAAGGTGGAACTCCCCGGACGCGCCGTCTACCTGCGCGCATGGCAAGTGCAAGTCGGACGGGTAACGCTCTACCTGCTCGACAGCAACAACCCGCTTAATTCGCCTGCCGACCGAGGAATCACAAGCGAGCTTTACGGCGGCGGTCCCGAAGTGCGGCTCCAACAGGAAATCGTGCTGGGGGTCGGTGGATGGCGCTTGCTGGGCAAGCTGGGGACAGAGCCCCAGATCTGCCATTTGAACGAAGGCCACGCCGCGTTTGCCCCGCTCGAACGAGCCCGTTCGTTTATGGCGAAAGCCGGGGTGTCCTTCGAGCGGGCGATGAGCTGCACGCGCGTGGGTAACGTCTTTACGACGCACACCCCCGTACCGGCCGCCTTCGATCGTTTCGCGCCGGAACTCTTCGGCCAGTACGCAGGAACCTACGCTGCGCTCCTCGGAATCGGTGCCGGACGGCTGATGGGGCTCGGCCGCGTGAACCCTCAGGATGACCGCGAGCCATTCAACATGGCTTATCTGGCCGCGCGTTCAGCCGGAGCGATCAACGCGGTAAGCCATCTTCACGGCCAGGTAAGCCGACGCATCTTCCGGGCGCTCTTCCCGCGCTGGCCCGAGGCGGAGGTTCCGATCACGCACGTAACCAACGGCGTTCATGTCCCAAGCTGGGACTCGGAGGCGGCCGACGACCTTTGGACTGCAAGCTGCGGCAAGGGGCGTTGGCTAGGCACGCTCGAGACCTTGTCCGAGAGCGTTTGTTGCCTAACCGACGCCGAGCTGTGGCAGTTCAGATCGCGCCAGCGGCAAGCATTAGTCGAGGCGATCCGACGCCGGCTTGCCTTGCAGCGGGTGCTGAGCGGCGAAAATCACGGAGAAGAGGCGCCGCCGGGCCCTCTCGCGCTTGACGCCAACGTGCTTACGCTTGGGTTTGCCCGGCGCTTTACGGGCTACAAACGGCCTAATTTGCTCCTGTTCGACAAGGCACGGCTCAGCGCGATCCTGAACAATCACGAGCGGCCCGTCCAACTGCTCGTCGCCGGCAAGGCCCATCCCGAAGACGAGGAGGGCCGGCAAGTAGTCCGCGAATGGGCCGAGTACGCACGGCAGCCCGAAGTGCGGGCACGCGTCTTTTTTCTGGAAGATTACGACATGTCGCTCGCCATCGAACTGGTGACGGGTGTCGACGTATGGATCAACACTCCACGCCGTCCCTGGGAGGCGTGCGGAACCAGCGGCATGAAGTTGCTGGTTAACGGCGGGCTTAACCTGTCAGAACTTGACGGCTGGTGGGCTGAAGCCTACTCGCCGGAAGTAGGATGGGCGCTCGGCGACGGCGCCGAACATGATGACGCTGCCTGGGACGCCCGCGAGGCGCGCGAACTTTACGAACTTCTCGAGCGCCAGGTAATCCCGGAGTTTTACGACCGGGACCTCGAAGGGTTGCCGCGCGCCTGGATCGCGCGGATTCGGGCCAGTATGAGCCAGCTCGCTCCACGCTTCAGCAGCAACCGGATGCTGCGCGAATACGCAGAAAATATTTACCTTCCAGCAGCGCGGGCGCTTGCGCGGCGGCTGGCCCAGGGCGCCCGCTTGGCAGGTGAGTTGGAGAAGTGGCAACGACGACTCGCACAAGGATGGGCCAACGTCCACTTTGGGCCGTTGCACGTGGAATCCACCGAGCATCGGCACGAATTCCGCCTGCCCGTATATTTGGGCGATGTCGCTCCGGCCGATGTCAAGGTCGAACTTTACGCCGATACCGTTGAGGCCGGCCAGCAGCCGGTTCGAGTAGCGATGGACAGGGTGAGCGAGATTCCGGGAACGCTCAATGGCTACCTTTACCAAGCCACTGTTGCCAATCAGCGCCCAGCCGATTATTACACGCCCCGTGTCGTCCCCTACCATCCCGAAGCGCGAGTGCCGCTCGAAGAAGCTCATATTCTCTGGCTACGCTAAACTGCCAGCGTTGTCGGCTGGCAATCTTGGAATGCTTGGTCCTGAAGGTTGTTTCCGGGACCAAGCCGCCATCTGCACAAAATGCGGCTAAGCGGAAACCGAGAAACGATTCAGCTTTGAAACCGATGACGGACGCCGTAAGCGAGCCTATTGGCGGCAACGGGCTAAGTGGGCTCAGCAGCCAGGAAGCGAAAGAACGCCTGGCCCGCTTCGGGCCCAACCGGATAGCCGAACCCAAGTCCAATCCGCTGGTCCTCGTCCTGCGCCGGTTCTGGGAGCCAATTCCCTGGATGCTCGAGGTGACGGTTGGCCTCGAATTTTACCTGCGCCGGTACCCGGAAGCCGCAATTATCGCCGCGCTATTGCTCTTTAACACCATGCTTAGCCTGTTCCAGGAGCGGCGCGCGCAGAATGCACTGGCGCTCTTGCGCGAGCGCTTGGCTGTGAAGGCGCGGACGCTGCGCGATGGCCGATGGCATCTGATCGACGCGCAGGAACTGGTGCCGGGCGATGCCGTCCACTTGCGCATGGGTGACCTGATTCCAGCCGACGTGCGTCTCCTGGACGGCCGTGTGCAACTCGACCAG
>JAJYVB010000045.1 GCA_021792265.1 Deltaproteobacteria bacterium
GACGCCTCAAGTGCCGAGGCGGCTGCGACGCGCACGGTGCAGGCAGCCAACGACGCCAAAGCTGCGGCTGACCGCGCCGACGCGATTGCGGCGAAGACCATGGCGTCGCGCCATCGCCGCCATCACCACGTGGTCCATCACGTGGTCCACCATCACGTCGTCCACCATCACAAGAAGGCGGCAGCGGCTCCTAGTGGCGCTTCTGAGGCACCCGCCGCGCCAGCACCGGCGCCGGCTCCCGCTCCTGCGGCGCCAGAGGCTCCGGCTGCGCCTCCGAGCCATTAAGCAGCAGCGCTTCGGCGCTGAGCAAAGGGCAGCCCGCAAGGGTTGCCCTTTGCTTTTGCCTTCTCTGGCCACGGCCTGCGCACAGATGCCGCGATAGTACGCTGGCTGGACGGTTTGTCGTGTTCTCGCTAGAGCGCCGGGCGTGGCCGGTCGCGTCTAGCGTTGACGATGCAGAAGAATCCGAAGGGCGAATGCCCCGCGGCGCTTAATTGATGAGCCTCGCCGGGGGCAATGTAGGCGATATCCATCGGCCTCAAGAGCTGGCGCTGGGCACCAATCCGGACCATACCGCGGCCGCGGACGCCGATTACCACGTGACAGTGGCGATGGCGTTCGTAGCTCGTGAAACCGCCGGGAGCAAGCTCGAAATAGCGCAGGTGAAACGCAGCCTGCTCGCCTGAATTTCCCACCAACACCTGGCGCGTGGCTGCGCGAAACTCACCGGCTCGGCCGCCCTCTAGTTTATACGGCTCGAGTGTCACGCCCTCCCATCGAAAGCCTTTAGCAAAGCGCCGCAGAGCTGCTGGCTTGTGCAGTGATTTATGGCGCCGGGCACCACGCGGAGCTCGTGCCCGCGCAGATTTCGAATCCGGCGCTTTGGTCCTTCGCGCCCGCACTGCCGATGCCTCGGCCCTTCTCAGTCGAAGGTGATGACGACCTTCAACGCCTCAGGGAGCTGCGCGGCCGCGAAGGCTTCATTGATGCGCTCCAGCGCAAAGCTGTGGGTTACGAGTTCGCGCGCGTTGATCACGCCGCCCTCGACCAAGCCCAGCGCCGTGCGGGTGTCATCAGGGCCGCACGAATAACTCGGAACGAGGCTCACCTCGCGGAAGTAGAGATCGTGCGGATCGATCTCGAGTGAGGTTGCCGGCGGCGTCGAGGTGAACTGCACGACGGTGGCACCGCCCGCGGCGCAGGCAATTCCGCTGTGGATAGCCTCGGGCGTCCCGGGGCCAACGATAACGACGTCGGCCATCGCGCCGTCCGTCGCCTCGCGCACCAGCTCGGCAAGGTTGCCGTCCTTAACCACGAGGCCCAGGTCGGCGCCCAAATCGCGGGCGCGCTTCGCGCGCTCGGCAAAAAGGTCGGCGCCGATAATCATTCCGGCACCCAGGTTGCGCGCAATCCGCACGTGCATCATTCCCATGATGCCGAGCCCGATTACCAGGACGGTGTCGCCCGAACAGAGGCCCGAGCGCTTGAGCGACTTGACCACGCAGGCGGCCGGTTCGATCAGGACGCCGTCGGCATCTCGCACCGACTGCGGCAGTTTCAGCGTGTCGCGCTGATTGCGCGCGCTGACACGGAAAAACTCGGCCATCCCTCCCGGGTCGAGCTTGGTTCCGCGCCAGGTGCGGCAATGAACGTACGCGCCGCGCCGGCATGCCGGGCATTCGAAGCACGGCGCGTGATGGTGTACGTAGACGCGGTCGCCCGGCCGGAAATCGCGCACCGCCGCGCCAATTTCCTCGACCACGCCGACCGGTTCATGCCCCGGTACGAGCGGAGCTTTGCGCCGCAGGTACCAGGGCATGATGTCGCCCGAGCAGATACCGCAGGCGCTGGTGCGTACCAGGATATCGCCGGGGCCGAGCCGAGGGCGCGCACGCTCCTCGATGCGGATGTCGCCGAAGTCATACAGCCGGGCTACGCGCATCGATTAAAAAGTTTGGGGGGCGGGCGGCCGGCTTGTCAACCGGGCGGCCGGACGGAAGCGGTTGTACGCGGGTGTCTTCAGATGTGCTGGCATGAGGCTTCGTGTTAAGTTGTGGTCATGGGCCGGCCCGTATGTCCGCCGATCGCCGCCGACGTTATCGCCGAAGTTGACGGCCGTATCGTCCTTATCGAGCGGCGCAACTTTCCGCCCGGCTGGGCGATTCCCGGCGGTTTTGTCGAGGTCGGCGAAAGCGTCGAAACCGCGGCCCGGCGCGAGCTTTTCGAAGAGACCTCTCTTGAGGTGGATCTGCGAATCCTGTTGGGCGTTTACTCGCGGCCCGATCGCGACCCGCGCGGCCACACCGTGAGCGTCGTCTACGTCGGCCGGGCGCATGGAACTCCCAAGGCGGCCGACGACGCACGGGAAGTGGGGCTTTTCATGCCCGACGACCTGCCCATGCCACTTGCCTTTGACCACCAGCAGATTCTCGCTGACTATCTGGAATTCCTGAGCACCGGCAAGGCGCCTTCTCCGCGCTTGTGAAAAGAAAGCCGCCACCGGCCGCGGGGGCTGCGCGAAATCGGCCCGCGGCCACCGTGACCGGCGATGGCTCAAGCGGGGGGTACGTACCGAGAAGCTCCGCAGCACGCCGCAGGCGCGGATCAGCCGAGCTTTTTCAGCGCCTTTCCGATCCGCGCGAACGCCTTTTCGAGATTCTCGATCGAAGTCGCGTACGAAAGCCGCAGATGGTCAGGTGCACCGAAGTCGTTGCCGGCCACGGTCGCCACGTTCGCTTCTTCGAGCAGGAACTCGGAGAGGCTGTTTGCGTCGGCGATGCGGCGGCCGTTATGACTCAGCCCGAGCAGCTTTGAAACGTCGGGGAAGGCGTAAAACGCTCCCTGCGGCACGTTAGGAAGCTCGAAGCCCGCCAGCGCGCGGATACGTTCGACGACCAGGTTTCGGCGCTTGCGGAACTCCTCGACCATCACACCGATTTCGTCTTGCGGTCCGCTGTAGGCCTCGATAGCGGCGAACTGGCTTACCGAGGCCGGGTTGCCGCTGTTCTGTCCTTGCAGCCGCGTTGCCGCAGCGATGACCTCGCGGGGTCCCGCCGCGAAGCCCAGGCGCCATCCGGTCATCGCGTAGGTCTTCGACACCGAGTTGAGCACTATCGTGCGGCTACGCAGTTGCGGCTCCAGGCGAAGGATGTGCGGAGCCGGTCCCGCGTAAGTGATGTGCTCGTAGACATCGTCGGAAAACACCCATACCTGAGGCGCGTCGCGAAGCACGCGAGCTATGGCGGCCAACTCGGCCGCGCCGTAGACGGCACCGGTGGGATTGGCGGGCGAGTTAAGCACGATCCCGCGAGTGCGCGCGTTTATCGCGCGTGCCAGCTCGGAAGGATCGAGCAGAAAGCCGCGCTCTTGCGGGCACCGAAGTTCCACCGGCTCGGCCCCCGCCAGCCGCACCATCGCGGGGAAACTCACCCACGCGGGCGTGGGCAGGATCACTTCGTCTCCTTCGTCGAACAGGCTCGCGATGACGTTGGCCGCGGCCTGTTTGCCGCCTGCCGACGCAACGATTTCGTTCGCTTCGTAGTCGAGCCCGTTATCACGCTTGAGCTTGAGCGCGATCGCCTCCCTGAGTTCACGCAGGCCGCCTACCGGCGTGTACTTGGTCTTGCCGGCGGCAAGCGCGCGGCGCGCGGCCTCCTTGATACGCTCAGGCGTATCGAAATCGGGCTCGCCGGCGGCCAACGAGATGACGTCGATACCGGCGGCTTTCATTTCGATAGCCCGCCCTTCGACGGCCATCGTGGCTGAGGGCTTAAGAGCAGCTATCCTTCGGTTGAGCTTCACCATCCAACCTTACCTCGGCATATGAACCGGCTTATAGAGTCTAACCGCAGAGCCGGCGGGGCGGAAACTTGCGCCACACGCGGCCTCCGGAAGGAATGCGGTTTTTCCGCAGGGCGTTGAGCGGCAAACCTTCCGAAACTTCAAAATCTCCAGCCTCGCGACACGGTTGCTGCTAGTCGAAATGGAAGCGCTGCTTGAGCCGCTTCATCACGGTCTCTGGCACCAGTTCTGTGGGCCATCTGCCGTGACTTGCGACCTCCTTGATCAGGCGCGAGGCCGAGAAAAACAACTTGGGACTCGCAAACAAAAAAACCGTCTCGATCTCCGGACCGATGAGCCGGTTCATGTGAGCCATCTGCAGCTCGTAGTCGAAGTCGGTCACCGCGCGCAAACTGCGGATAATTACTCCGGCGCCGGCCCGCTTGGCGTAGTCGACGGCCAGGCCGGCAAACTTGTCCACTATAATCCGATCGCCCAGGCTGGCAATCGACTCGCGGATCATCTCGATTCGCTCGTCGGCCGAGAACAGCGCCGAATCCTTGTGCGGATTGAAGGCGACGGCCACGATCACACGATCGAAGATCGCGGCGCTGCGGCGGATGACGTCGATATGGCCGTTATGAATCGGGTCGAAAGTACCCGGGTAGACGGCGACGGATGGGCTGTTAGCTTTCGGTTTCATCGTTGAGACGCACCGGCGGACCGAGTGCTTGCCGGATAACTCAGAACCGCGATCCGATGGCCGCCGACGCTTGCGACGCTCGCCGGCTCCAGACCGGGCGCCGCAAGCGCGCCGGTGCGTGCCGATTGTCTTACCACCACCCAGGCAGGAATAGCCAGAAGCCCGAGGCGCAGCAGTTGGGCAAGGACCGCTTCGCTTCGATCTTCGGCGTAAGGCGCGTCCACGAAAACCAGGTCGAAGCGCTCGGCGCCGGCGGCAAGCTGCTCGAGCGCCGCCATAACGTCGCGCCTGATGACCCGGACGCGGCCCTTGAGGCCCAGAGCTTCCACGTTGCGCCGCAGGGCTGCCACAGCCCGCGCGGAGGCTTCGACCATCACGGCGCTCGCCGCACCGCGCGACAACGCCTCAATCCCCAGCGAGCCGCTCCCGGCGTACAGGTCCAGCACCCGCATTTCGGCAAGTTCGGCGCGTGAACCAAGCCGGGAGAAAATAGATGCCCGAATTCTGGCCGTCGCGGGCCGCGTCTGAAGGCCCCGCGGCGCTCTGAGCCGCCGCCCGCGCGCTTGTCCCGCAATTATCCGCATCGCGATAACCCGTTGGCATCGTGGCGAAGCTTTGCCACCGCCCCGGATCGCTTCCAGTGTAGCCCGAGTTGTTGTCATCGCGCATCCATATTAGACCCCGCTAACGGTTGCGTACGCCGGGCGATCAATTTACGTTAGCTGTGTCCCAGGCTGGTTCGGTTCGCAAGCTTGGTCGATTGCGAAATCTCCAGCGGACAAAGAGGCTCGTAGAGCGGGGATCCGTATTGCCGTGTTTATAGATCTGCTTATCGGCGCCGTGAAAGCGGTCGTCGTCCTGCTTCTGGTCCTTAACCTGACGGCACTCCTGCTGTGGTTCGAGCGCAAAGGGAGCGCGCTCATCCAGGACCGCGTCGGGGCCAACCGGGCCAACCTGCTCGGTCTGGGGGCGCGGCTCGGAATGCCCAACCTGGGGCTGATAAACACCCTGCTTGCCGACCCGGTGAAGCTTTTCACCAAGGAAGATTTCGTGCCTGACGGCGCCGACCGCTTCCTGCACTGGCTCGCGCCGTTCCTGGCCCTGTTCCCGGTGCTGGTGACCTTCGCGGTGGTGCCGATCGGCGACGCCGTGACGATTGCCGGCCACCGTATCGTGCTTCAGGCGGCTTCGCTCCACGACGACGCGCTCTACGTCCTGGCAACAATAGGCATCGGCGTCTACGGTATTGCGCTTGGCGGATGGGCGTCGAACAACCGCTGGTCGCTGCTCGGCGGTATCCGAGCTTCGGCGCAGATGATCTCGTACGAGCTGGCGATGGGTCTGGGCGTGGTCGCGGTGGTGATGACGTTCGGCACGCTAAGCCTGCAAGAGATCTGCCGGTCCCAGGGCGGTGTCTGGTTCGGATGGCTGCCGCGCTGGGGAATTTTCGTCCAGCCGGTCGCTTTCCTGATGCTGCTGGCGGCGGGGATGGCTGAATCGAAGCGGGTGCCGTTCGATCTGCCCGAGGCTGAATCGGAGCTGGTGTCGGGCTACTTCACCGAGTATTCCGGGAGCAAGCAGGCGGTTTTCATGATGACCGACTTCGCGGAAGTAGCGCTGATCGCAGTCCTGCTTACGACTTTTTTCCTCGGCGGATGGCAGGTGCCGTATCTTTACCGCGACGGTTTTATTCTGCCCGGCGGCGTCCACTGGGCGCTGTCGGGACCGGCGGTTGCGATCCTGGGGGTTATTTCGTTCTTCATCAAAACGCTCGTCCTCTGCTGCCTGCAACTGCTGGTGCGGTGGACGCTGCCGCGGTTCCGTTACGACCAGTTGATGCGGTTTGGATGGAAGTTCCTGGTACCGGTGGGATTGCTAAACCTGGTTGCAACGGCTTTCGTCATCGTGTTGGCGGGGCATTAGGATGACGGCCTGGCTGTTCGGTTTTCTGGCGACGCTGGCGCTCGTTTCGGCGCTCGGAGTGATCCTGCAGAGAAACCCGGTGCATAGCCTGATGGCGCTCATCGTCACGCTGCTGGTAACCGCGGTGTTCTTTATCGCTTTGGGCGCGGTCACGATCGGTTTTCTGCAGGCGATCATTTACGCCGGGGCTATAATGGTGCTCTTCCTCTTCGTGATCTGGCTGCTCAATATCCAAGCCGAGGAGCGCGAGGCCGGCCATCTGGCGCTCAAGTCTTTCGGGGCGCTGGCAGCCGCGGCGCTGGTAGCCGAGTTGCTCGCGATAGCAGGGCGCGCGCCGGCGCCGGAGGCTGCGGTCAAACCGTCGCCCGCCTACGGTACCATCGCGACGCTGGCGGCCGCGCTCTTTTCCCATTATCTCATAGCGTTCGAAGCCACCTCGCTGCTGCTCCTGGTGGCAATAGTAGGCGCCGTAGCGCTGGCGCGGAGGATGCCCAGGCGGCGGAGCACGGCCGCGTCTCCGGCAGCCGCGAGCGTATCCGCAACCGGCCAGGATGTCTCAGCCCCGGAGGTTTCGCGGCGCGCCGCGAGCGCTTAGCCGTGGACTTGGCGTAACCGATGGTTCCAATTTCATACGTATTCGGACTGAGCGCCGCACTGTTCGGGATAGGGGTTTGCGGCGTGTTGGTGCGCCGCAACATCATCGTGATGATCATGTCGATCGAGCTGATGCTGAACGCGGCGAATCTGGCCTTCGTTGCCCTGGGACGCTCCCTGGGCTCGACGGACGGCCAGGTGATTGTCTTCTTCGTAATCACGGTGGCTGCGGCCGAAGCGGCCGTGGGGCTCGCTATCGTTATCTCGATCTTCCGCAGCCGCGAGACCGCTAACGCGGACGAATTCAACCTGATGCGCTGGTAGGCGATGACTTACGATTTTCCTCCGCTCGCGCTCATCCTGTTTTTCCCCGCGCTCGGTTTCCTCTTCAACTTATTTTTCGGGCGCCGCTATGGGCGAAGTACGGTTAACGTCGTCGGCCCCGCTGCGATCTTTGGGGCCTTCGCGGTGGGCTTATGGGCTTTTGTGCGTTTGCTTCTGATGCCCGCCGGCGGTGCGCTCGGGGTTGTGCTCTGGCCGTGGATCGAAGCAGGCGCTTTCCATACCGACTTCGGACTGCGGTTGGACGCGCTTTCGGGCGTGATGACGCTCGTGGTCACGGGAGTGGGCGCCTTCATCCATCTGTACTCGGTCGGGTACATGGAGCACGACGAGGACTACGCCCGCTACTTCGCGTACATGAATCTGTTCGCGCTGTCGATGCTGCTCCTGGTCCTGGCTGACAATCTGCTGCTGATGTTCGTCGGATGGGAGGGCGTGGGGCTGTGCTCGTACCTGCTCATCTCGTTTTGGTACACAAATCCTCAGTACGCTTATAACGGCCGCAAGGCCTTCATCGTCAACCGGGTGGGCGACGCTGGCTTTATCCTGGGAATGCTGACGCTCCTGCTGGCGCTTGGCTCCCACGGCGTCATGACGCTCAACTTCACCCAGCTTCGGGCACACAGCGCGCTGCTTTCGACCGCAGTCGCGACCACCGCGGCGCTGCTGCTTTTTTTGGGAGCGACGGGAAAATCGGCGCAGCTTCCGCTTTACGTATGGCTCCCCGACGCGATGGTGGGTCCGACGCCGGTTAGCGCGCTGATCCACGCCGCGACGATGGTCACGGCGGGCGTCTACATGGTCGCGCGGCTCAGCTTTCTCTACCGGCTGGCGCCGCAAGCGATGGACGTGGTTGCGCTGGTTGGGTGCGTGACGGCATTCTTTGCCGCAACCATCGCGATCGTTCAGACCGACATCAAACGGGTGCTCGCCTATTCGACAGTCAGCCAGATTGGCTACATGTTCCTGGGCGCGGGCGTAGGCGCGTTCGCTTCGGGCATCTTCCACGTCATGACTCACGCTTTCTTCAAGGGACTGCTGTTTCTGTGTGCCGGCGCAGTTATCCATGCGCTTTCGGGCGAGCAGGATATGCGCCGGATGGGCGGACTGTGGCGACGGCTTCCGGTGACCTACGCGACGATGCTAATCGCAACCCTGGCGATCAGCGCCGTGCCGGGCTTTTCAGGCTTTTTCTCGAAGGATCTTATCCTCGAGGCCGTTTTTACGTCGGGCCATTGGTGGCTCTGGATACTGGCGGTTGTGACGGCCGGGCTGACGGACTTCTACATGTTCCGGCTGATCTTCATGACTTTCCACGGCGAATGCCGCGTCGAGCCCGAAAAGCTCCATCACACGCACGAAGCTCCGGCAGTGATGACGGTTCCGCTTATCGTGCTGGCCGTCTGCTCGACGTTCGGAGGCCTGGTAGGGTTGCCCAAGGGGCTGCTCTGGGGCGACGCGTTCGGCCGCTTTCTAGCGCCGGTCGTTGGAACGTTCAAGCCTGCTCTCGAGGCGAGCGCGTTGACGCTGGGCGGATGCGCCGGGCTGGCGGGACTTGCCGGAATCGCTTTAGCCTGGCTGTTCTACCTGGCTCGGCCCGAGCTGCCCGAAAATATCGCCGCCAGCTTAGGTGCGCTCTATCGCTTGCTGGCGGGCAAGTACTACGTCGATGAGTTCTACAATCTTGTCATCAGCCGCCCGCTATTCTGGATTTCCACCTTTGTGCTGGGCCGTGCCGTCGACACGATGACTATCGACGGGTTCGTCAATGGTACCGCCCTGAGCGCCGAGGAGAGTGCGCAAGCGCTGCGCAGGGTCGAAACCGGAAACGTCCAGTTTTACGTGCTGGTGTACCTGCTGGGCGCAGTTGCCGTGGCGGCCTACTACGTTTACCTGGTGATACGCTGATGGGTGGTTACTGGCTGACCGGGCTCGTTTTCATCCCGCTGCTGGGCGCCTTCTTCGTCCTGCTGCAGAGCGAGGAACGCGCGCTTTGGCGTGCTGCCTTCATCTTCTCGCTGCTGCCGCTGGCGATAAGCCTGTACCTGCTGTTCGCTTTCAGGTCAGGAGACGCGGGTTACCAGTTCGTCGAACGCTATCCGTGGATTCCCGGCTTCGGCATCTCGTATCACCTGGGGATGGATGGCATCAGCCTGTTCCTGGTCGTACTGACCACGCTGCTGGTCTCGCTCTGCCTGCTGTACTCGGGCGGCGGCGATATCGCGCAGCGCCCGCGAGAGTTCTGCTTCTTCATGTTCGTGCTCGAGACCGGACTTCTGGGAGCGCTGCTCGCGCTCGACCTTTTCCTGTTCTACGTTTTCTGGGAGTTGATGCTCATTCCGATGTACTTCCTCATCGGGATTTGGGGACACGGGCGCAAGATTTACGCCGCTTTCAAGTTCGTCCTGTTCACGATGTTCGGGTCGATTCTGATGCTCGTTGCGATCCTGTACCTGGTGCACATCGGGCATCAGGCCCTGGGCCGAGTGACGTTCGACCTGGCCGACCTGCTCGGCGTAACGGTTGGCAAGACTCCAGCGCGCTGGCTGTTTGCGGCGTTCGCGCTCGCCTTCGCAGTCAAGGTCCCGATGTGGCCGGTCCACACCTGGCTTCCTGACGCACATACCGAGGCGCCCACGGCGGGTTCCGTGATCCTGGCGGGGGTCATGCTGAAAATGGGCGCGTACGGATTCCTGCGCTTCGCCATTCCGCTCTTTCCGGTAGCGGCGATCGAGGCGACGCCGTTTTTCATGGCGCTGGCCGTAGTCGGAATAATTTACGGCGCGCTCGTGGCGATGGTGCAGCCCGACCTCAAGCGGCTGGTTGCCTATTCGTCGGTAAGCCACCTGGGTTTCGTGATGCTGGGGATTTTCGCACTCAACCCCCAGGGCGTGGAGGGCGCGGTCTACCAGATGCTGAATCACGGCCTGTCGACGGGTGGCCTGTTCCTGCTGGTCGGGATGATTTATCTTCGCCGCCACACGCGCGAGATCGCGGAGTTCGGCGGGCTCTGGAGCCGTTTGCCGGTTTTCGCGGCGATCTTCATGGTTGTGATGCTCTCGTCGATCGGGCTTCCCGGCCTCAATGGCTTCGTCGGCGAATTCCTCATTATGTTCGGGACGTTTCTTCACACGTGGCAGGCGGCTGCAGTCGCCGTGCTGGGGATCGTCTTCGGCGCGCTGTACATGCTATGGACGTACGAGCGGGTAATGTTCGGACCGATCACCAAGAAGATTAACGAAACGCTTTCGGACCTCGGCGCGCGGGAGATAGCCGTGATGGTTCCGCTTATCGTCCTGATGGTTGTGATGGGACTTTACCCGCGCCCGCTTATCAGCCGGATGGCGCCGTCGGTCGACGCGTTGCTGGCGCGGGTCCGGACGGCGGAGCAGCGGGCTAACACGCCGTCCGGCGCGAAGCTGGTCGCCAGCCTGGAACCTTCCCGCAGCCACGGACCGCGATAACACGATGAACCACTTCAACCCCGGCGCGCTGGATATCCTGTGGCTTCCCCTGGTACCGCTCATCGTGGTTGCGGTTGGCGCCGTCGTCGTCCTGCTTGCCGGCGTACGCGTCAGCGACGATGACAGCGAAGGCCTGGGATGGATTGCACTGGCGTTCCTGGGCGCCGCCCTGCTCTTCACGCTGCCGCTCATAGGACAAAGCAGCAGCACCGCGTTCGCCGGCGCCATCGCGATCGACAACTACGCTGCTTACTTCGAAATTACAGTCATTCTGACTGCCGCGGTGACCGTTCTGATGTCGCTCGAGTACGCGCCTGACTTCAGGCTGGCGGGCGCCGAGTACTATTCGCTGCTCTTGTTCGCCGCGCTTGGGATGATGCTGATGGCAGCGGCCGGCGACCTCATCGTAATCTTTCTTGGCCTGGAAACGATGTCGATCGCGGTCTACGTACTTTCGGGTCTGATGCGCCAGGACCCGCGCTCGAATGAAGCGGCGATGAAGTACTTCGTGCTCGGCGCCTTCTCGACCGGTTTTCTGCTTTACGGAATCGCGCTGGTGTACGGCGCAACGGACACGATCAAGCTCGGGCCGATTGCGGCCGCTCTAGCGGGTGCCAAGGGCGGCAGCCCGCTCCTGCTGGCGGGCCTCGGCCTGCTTTTGGTGGGTTTCGGCTTCAAGGTCGCGGCCGTGCCGTTTCACATGTGGACGCCCGACGTGTACGAGGGCGCGCCGACGCCGGTTACCGCTTTCATGGCCGTCGGAATCAAGCTGGGCGCCTTTGCGGCCTTTCTCAGAATTTTCCTCGTTTATTTCGGAGCTGCCGCCACCCATTGGAATCAGGTTTTGTGGGTAATCGCGGCGCTGACGATGACCACTGGAAACCTGGTCGCCCTGGTTCAAGGCAACATCAAACGGATGCTCGCATACTCGGCAATCGCGCACGCCGGCTACGTCCTGGTGGGAATGACCGCGGCTGGCGCGCAGGCCGGCAGCGCCGTGCTTTTCTATTTGCTTGCCTACGCCTTTACCAATCTGGGGGCGTTTAGCGTAGTTGCGGCGCTAGAGCGCCGCGGCGAACGCCGCGACGCTATCGCCGACTACCGTGGCCTCGCCCTTAGTCATCCGGGACTGGCGGCGCTGATGGTCGTTTTCCTGCTCTCACTGACCGGCGTGCCGCCGCTGGCCGGTTTTGTCGGCAAGTTCTACGTCTTCTCCGCAGCTCTCAACGCCGGCTACGTGTGGCTTACCATCATCGCCGTCCTGAACAGCGTCGTGTCAGCTTACTACTATTTGTCGGTGGTCGTCGTAATGTACATGACCGAAGGCGAGGCACGGCCCATAGCGGTTCAGGCGCAGCCCGGAATGGTTGCCGCCCTCGCGCTGTCGCTTATCGGGACCGTCATGATCGGCGTTTATCCGGGGCCTTACATGGGCGCGGCAAGCAGCGCCTTTAAGTCGGCGCTGAGCCATACGCAAGTCTCGTCCCGTCAGCTTAAGCTTCGAGGTTAGTGCGAGAATTGGCCCGCCGGGCTGCCACCGCTTCGGCTTGACGCAGCGGTGACACACCCCCCCAGTCTTAATGCTCTGAGGAGGGCCAGCTTTCGTGCAACTCACGGTCCACCGAACGCATCGGCGAACCGACGCGCTCAACTGCTGGCACGAGCCAATCCTTAAGCCGCATGAGGTGGGCCACCAGAACGTGTGACCCGTTGTCGTAGCGCCGTTCCATGTCCAGTTCGGGATCTATAACCGGATTGACGACGCACCCAGCCTCGGCATTCTGCCGCTTCCACACCCACCGCCCCAAACCACGCCACGATACCACCGTAAACCTCCACCGCAACAGCTCCGCTCAAGTGTATCGTACAGTGCGTATCCCGTCAAAATCATGCGGCAGGAAAGCTATAGTTAATAAGTATCGCGGGCTTTCCGCGCGTACCCAAGTGGATGCACCGCCGCGTGCAGGCATCGGCCCGAGGCATCTGCAAGGCGGCCGTCACTCACGTCCGATGTCAGCCGCTACGCGACGGAAGAAGAACTATAGCGGCGTAATCGGCTTTGGCTCGGGTGCAGGCTCGCCGGCCGAACCCGTAGCAGACACACCTTCGGCGGCGGCGGACACTGGCATTTGCTGCAGCGGCCGCGTCGCCGCGGCCGGACGCACGGCTTCGCGCGTGCCTTCGGCAGCCTGCCGCGTCAGCTTTGCGCGCAGGTCAGCGACTTGGCGAAGGGCCTGTTCGCGCGCCGCCTCACGTGCTTTCAAAGCTTGGCGAAGCTTGTTGACCTCGGCGGCAAGCTTGCTCTCCCGAGTGCGCAAAGCCTTCGCCTCGCGAGCAGCTTTATCGTGTTCGCGTTTGGCTGCGACGGCCGTTCGTTCCGCTAGCCGGCGCTCTCTAACTTCGGCGGTGAGTTTGGCGCGCAGGTCCTTCACGGTTGCGCGAAGATGCGTTTGCGTCTGTTTCCCGGCTGTGGGGCTACGACGCGCCTGTTTCCGGCCTGGCTTTGTTTTGCTACGCATGGGACCCCCTCCCTTGCGATTTGGACGATCAGCTTCAAATTAATCGAAATCCGGCGAAAATCAACCGAAAGCTGCCGATCACTCCCTTTCGGCGGAACTTAGCTCAGCAGGGCCGCCTCCCCGCCGGGGGAAGGCTCTTCAGCAGTGACAGGGCTTTTGCAAGACCTCAACTCTAAAATGCCAGCTCACGACAGCAGAAGACCCAGGCTACCTATCCCTTCTCCAATGTCCACCAGAAACCCACGATTACTCACTCGCTATTGAGCGAGTGCGCATCGCGATGAATTTAAAATGCAACTCCGATTGACACTGCCATGTCTTCGTGCCATAAATCCGGCGGGTGCCGGGTCCAGCGCCGCAAGGCGTATGGAGGATCTCATTTCACAAACTGGCTGCAACGGCGGGAGTCGAGCTTAAGACTTTCTAATTAGGCTCAGGTATCGTCGTTGGATCAGTAAAGAGGAGTACAATGACAAAGAGGGTCGGACTGAGGGCAGGGACAAGCTTTTTCTTGTGTGTGCTCATGGCGCTTTTCAGCGGCTGCGCGCTGCAGGTGAAGCTCACCGGCGGCGGAAAGATACCCTCCCAGGACGGGGTCGCAACGGACAACGCGGTTTTCAACGTGAGCGGAGACAACTGCGGCACAACCGCCAACCTCGAGGCATGCGAATTTCCGGCCGCCGGCCACGTGAATTACAAGGATCCGACGGCTACTACCTATGCCGCCAACGGCGGGGTAGCGTTTCATGGAGACATATCCGAAATCGACCCGTGCGTTTCTGATTTACCTTCATTCTCTTGCTTGGAGAGCGAAGCATGCGCGGCTTGCTTCAATGAGTTTCCTGAATTTATTGTGGGCTATGCGTCGGCAGTTTCCTACACCTCGACTAACACAGATTTCGCGGGTTCGGGCAACGCTTACGTTTGCCTAATCTCTCCCGGCCAAGGGCCTAACAATGCCTCAGCCGAGGACCTTGTGGGCATCGTAGTGACTAGCGGTCCATACGGCGGTTACACGAACGAGGGTGCTATTCTGCACGGCAACATCAACTCGATCAATTGCCCGGCATCACAGGCCGCACCTCTCCCCACCCCTTTGCCTTAGTGGTTAGCGGTCGAGCCAGTGCCCGCCGCGCAGCACGGGCGGCTCCCCGGAGAAGCCGCCCGTGATTTCTTAACCGCGCGTCGCACGAATCCGGTTTGTCCAACGTCAGCTTCGAGGTCGCCAGCGCCAGGGACTATCCCGGTACGGAGCACGAATACGAAAGGCTTGTGCTCTAGTCCCAAGGCGGATAACGCGTTGACAGCGCGAAAACGAAAATTCCAGCCGCATCATCCTATGACTCCACAGGCCCGGCGCACACGGGTGGCGGCCGTCAAAAATAAGCGGCGGCTAGAAGGGGGGTGTCTTGGAAGCTTCCTGAAAACGGCCCGGAACGAGGTCGCAGCCGGGTCTCCACTCTCGATCGCCGGGTGAAATTATATTCCGGGCGCGTTGCGCTGCTGCGTATTTCCGGCGCACTTCGAAACCATCGATAATTAACGTCGAATCGGAAATAATGCAGCGAGCAAAATCGCTATGGCGGTTTAAGTGAATCCTCGAGCGCTTCGGACGGTATCCGCCGGCCCCGTACATGAATTCCGGCCTGCCCTATCGCTTTTCGACTCGGCGATGGTAGTTGCCGGTTCGATGATTGGGTCAGGCATATTCATCGTTTCGGCGGAAATCGTCCGCGACGTGGGATCGCCCGCCGCATTGCTCGCCGTATGGGTGCTGAGCGGCCTGATGACTATCGCCGGAGCGCTCGCTTACGGTGAACTCGCGGCGATGATGCCGCAGGCCGGGGGCCAGTACGTCTATCTGCGCGAGGCATACGGCGGGCTCTGGGCTTTCCTGTTCGGATGGACGCTGCTGCTCGTTATCCAAACCGGCACGATTGCGGCGGTTGCGGTCGCCTTCGGCCGGTTCGCGGGTGTGCTATGGCCCGCGCTCGGTTCGCGCCTGTGGTTCGGGGTCGGCAATGTCGGGCTGTCCGGCGAGCGGCTGGCAGCCGTCGCCGTCATAGCGATGCTCACCGCTGCCAACCTGCGCGGGCTGCGGATGGGGCGGATGGTGCAGAACTCGTTCACGACCGCCAAGGTCACTGCTCTGGCCTTCATAGTGGTGCTGGGATGCATCGTCGCGCCCCACGCCGGCGCCTTGAGAGCCAATTTCGGGAATGTCAGGGCGTTTTTCGGCGAGCGTTCTCTGTCACCCGCGTTTTTCGCCGCCTTTGGAGCGGCGATGGTCGGCGGCCTGTTCTCTGCCGACGCCTGGGCGACGGTAACTTTCACGGCTGCTGAAGTAAAAAATCCCCGGCGTGACGTGCCTCTCGCCCTGACGCTCGGTACCGGCCTGGTAATCGTCCTTTACCTGCTGACCAACGTTTCCTACCTGTGCGAGCTTCCTGCAATTGGGGCCACGACAGCGGCGCACACGGCGAACCAG
>JAJYVB010000332.1 GCA_021792265.1 Deltaproteobacteria bacterium
GGAGAACGCGAGCCGCTTTGCCTATTTTGCCAAGGGCGGAATCAAGCTATCCGCAATTAAGCGCTCTATCTCGCTCTTCGGTATGCGGATGGACCGATTTCCGAATCGTACAACCCCGATTTCTCTCTTATGGATCATCTCGTACAAACCAGAGCGGGAGATGCCGAGCAGTTTTGCCGCTTCCGTGACTCTGAATACGAGCCGCTCCGGCTCGACGTTTTGGCTCATACGATCCGAAATGCGCCAGTCCACTTTCGGAATAAAAATCCGCGACTGACCGACGACGCTTGCGAGAACCGCTCCGCTGAGGCGCACTAGGTCGGCCAACTCGTTGGCGATCTGATGAACGATTCTCGGCAGGTCGTCGCGCGCGGCCTCCCCACGCCGGAACCTCTGGATCATTTCGTCAGTCTCGTTTCTCACGGGCACCCCAGAGGACTTCCTCGATAAGGTGAGCCACGAACCGCCGGTTATCCAGCCCGCCGAATCTGGCTCAACGCTTCGGCTAATTGAAGGTAGACCGGTGCGGCGGCGCCGCCTTGGCCGGGCATTCTGCCCAACCGCTGCGCCGCTTGTTCAAGTTTGGTCAGCACGTCGGGAATTGCCGGCTCCGGGATGCCGCCAACTTTGACGCCACGAAAGTTCGAGAGAACGGCCTGAATTGCTTTCGGCAAGCGTCGTTCGTCCACGGCTCCCGATGCGTCGAGGTGCGGCAGCTTCCACGTATGGGGGTCGGCGGCATTGCCGACATACGCAAAGCATCGAGCCGGCAGCTTGTATTTCGGATGTAGAAGTTCGGCAAAACCATCGGGCGCGAGGGCCCCTTCAGAGACGGCAAGAGGTTCTTCAGTTAGCGAGCGGTTATCGGTTCCTTCGCGCGCACGATAAATGCCGTGGACCGAGACCCACCAGAGGGCGAGCGGAGCATCGGGGCGATCGAGCCTGACGAACAGACGGTCGTGGTGCACCCCGTTTTCAATATCGGCGGCATAGAGCATGACCCCGTCGGTCGCCGCGATGCGCGAGACGCGCTGTTCGTCGGCATACACGCGTGCTTGAGCCAAGGCCTTATCGAGAGCCTGCCTGTGCCACGCAAGTGCGCCCGGCCGCTTTACTTCGATCACCAGATACTTGATGAAGTTTTGGGTTAAAACGATGTCAGCGTGCTCAACCTGGTGATCGAGATCGCCGGGTTGCCAGTCGAGAACTTCCGCGAACAGGTCATCGACGATGCCTTCGGCGGTCTTCTCCATCGCAGTGCCGTGCCGCGCTTGCTGGCGGAGGCGATCTTCCCGCTTCGCCAGGAACGCGGGCCATTTGGTTTGAATGCGCTCAGCGCAGCGGTGATACGAAGCCAGTGTCAGATAGCCAGCATTCTCCTCGGACATTCAGGGACTCCCCCGAAACTGCCTGTACCATCGGTTTGCATCTGCGGCAAGAAACGCGAGACGCGTGCTACCAGCGGGCGCTGCCGCTTCAGGAGCCGCTAACTACCAGGCGCACAAGCGTTACGAGTCGATGAAATTTGCGATTGGAGCGGGTTCCGAACGATCGCTCTCTGGACGGCTCGTCCGCGTAGGGTAACTGTCGCTCAGTAAATCTCAGGATTGCCGACCTAGCCGCTTTGTATCAATGAGAGATTTTCAGGCCGAGAGAGGCGCGATTGGCTGTTCATAGGCGCACAGCGGCACTACAATGTGCCGTACTGTTTGTATACCCCGACCGCTTGTTACCGACGATGCGTTGGAGTTCGCGATGCATCAGCCATCATCCTCGAATCATTTGTCTTCGCGACACGCGCCGGGCCGTTGCAGTGACAATCGCCCGACAAATCATCGATCCGGATCGACCGGCGGGCCTTCCCGATTGGGACAGTCCGTCCGCGAACGTCAACCAAACCATACCGACCGAAGAGGTGACGTATGCGGAGACCAAGGGGCAATTCTGGTGCGCCCCAGGAGCCGCGACGGTCGGGCGTGGCGGGACTTTATGTCGTCCCGAGGCTGGAGGAGCTGGTTGCGGACCCTGAACGAGTCAGGGTGCTCGACATCGATACGGCACTGGTGCTCAAGGCACAAGCGCTCGCTGCGCTTACTCTGCTCCACGGCTTCGACTTGCAGTGGAGATCGAGGTTCATTGAAGGCCGCGACCGAGGGCGGGCGGACAGACTTCTAAACGTCCAGGAAGCTGCTCAGAAGCTCGGCTATAAACCTGATTGGATCTATCGCCATCACCCCGAGCTCCCCTTCAGAGTGCGGCACGGTAAGCTACTGCGCTTCTCAGAACTGGGGATTGAAGAATACATCCGCAAGCGTAGCGGTTGAGAAATTGCTACTCGTGCCGTTGACACGAGCGCGTCTCAAACATTGATCTATTATTGCATCGCGAATTTCGCGAGAGCGTGTGAGTCGCTTGGGCACGCGGCAGCGCGCGAGTGGTACAGCTCGGCGCCCGAGGGAAGATCAAGGCCGGAGACGTTTGCACGGGTTGAAGAAGAAGGAACAGAAGCCGCTCAGGGGGATGGGCCGCGTTTTCAAGCGCGGCTCCGTTTACTGGATTGCGTACTGTTTTCGCGGTAAGGAGCACCGGGAAAGTTCGCGCTCGAAGAACGAGGCGCAAGCTCTCAAGCTGCTAAAGAAGCGCATCGGCGAGTCCGTCAATGGAAAATTGATCGGTCCGGTCGACGAGCGTGTCACGTTCGAGGATTTGGCGGACGCGCTTGTGACCGACTACGAGGTCAATCGATTGCGATCGATCCGCTCCGTTCGGCTGTCGATCAAACACCTGAAAGAGCGGTTCGCGCTGGAACGCGCTGTCGATATAACTACCGAGCGGATCAAGAAATACGTCGCAGACCGGCAGCGCGAGGGCGCTGCCAACGCGAGCATTAACCGCGAACTCGCCGCGCTGAAGCGAATGTTCAAGCTGGGGGTTGAATCGGGGCGGCTTCGATACGCCCCCCATATTCCGCTGCTTGAGGAGAACAACGCGCGCGAGGGCTTTCTCGATCACGGCGTCTTTTTGGCGCTCCACCAGCATCTGCCCCGGTATCTGAAAGACCCGATTAGCTTCCTGTACTTGTCGGGCTGGCGAGTCGGCGAGATGAAGGCGCTTGAATGGCGGGACGTAGACCTTGCCGGTCGCGTCGTTCGCTTGCGCCAAT
>JAJYVB010000046.1:0-1702 GCA_021792265.1 Deltaproteobacteria bacterium
CTGCGCCAGATAACGTCTGAGGGCCGCTTCGTCGCCGACCAGCTCCATCGCACGCCCGCCCAGGACGTAAGAAGGCCGGATCAGGACCGGATAGCCGACAACTTTGGCGCCGTGAATCGCCTCGGCAGCGCTGCGTGCGAGAATTCCCACCGGTTGCTGAAGGCCAAGCTTCTTTACCAGCGCGTTGAAGAGTTCGCGATCCTCGGCGCGGTCGATCGCGTCGGGCGAGGTGCCGAGGATCGGCACACCCGCGCTGGCCAGCCCAGCCGCGAGCTTTAGAGGGGTCTGTCCGCCGAATTGAACGATTGTCCCCACCGGTTTCTCGCGGCGCGCGATAGCGAGTACGTCTTCCAGCGTGAGCGGCTCGAAGTAGAGGCGGTCGGAAACGTCGTAGTCAGTCGATACCGTTTCCGGGTTGCAGTTGACCATCACGGTCGCGAAGCCCATTTCCTTCAGGGCAAGGCTTGCGTGAACGCAGCAGTAGTCGAACTCGATTCCCTGTCCGATCCGGTTGGGACCGCCGCCCAAAATCATAACTTTGGGCCGGTTCTCGGGCGGTGCCTCGTCCTCACCCTCATAGGTTGAGTACAGGTATGGCGTATAGGACTCGAACTCGGCGCCGCAGGTGTCAACCGACTTGAAAACGGGCGTGATTCCGGCCTGCTCCCGTGTTGCGCGTATCTCTGCCTCCGGCGCGTTCCTGAGAGCGCCGATGCGGCGGTCCGAAAAACCCATCGCCTTGGCTTCGCGCAGGAGCTGCGGCTCGAGCGGAGTCGAAACGATCCTTCGCTCCATGGTAATGAGATGCTCGACCGCATCGATGAACCACGGGTCGATGTGGCTCAGCCGGTAGATTTCCTCGCGCGGCATCCCCAACCGCAGCGCGTCGGCCAGGTAGAACAGCCGATGGCTGTTCGGCACGGCCAGGCGCCGCTCGACCTCGGCCAACGCCGCCTCACGGCTGAGCTTGCCAAGGCGGCTTTCCAGCCCGTAGGACCCGATCTCCAGCGAGCGCAGCGCCTTCTGCAACGACTCGGCGAAGGTCCGCCCAATCGCCATCACCTCGCCGACCGATTTCATCTGGGAGCCGAGCTCGTCGGCAGCGCCGTGAAATTTTTCAAACGCGAAGCGCGGCACCTTGGTGACTACGTAATCGATGGTTGGCTCGAAGCAGGCCGGCGTCTTGCGGGTAATGTCGTTGGCGATTTCGTCGAGCCGGTAGCCAGCGGCCAGGCGTGCTGCAATCTTCGCTATTGGGAAGCCGGTGGCCTTCGAGGCTAGCGCCGAGCTTCGCGACACGCGGGGATTCATCTCGATCACCACCATCCGGCCGCTTTGCGGGTCGATGGCGAACTGGATGTTGGAGCCGCCGGTGTCGACGCCGATTTTGCGGATCACGCGCAGCGCGGCGTCGCGCATGAGCTGGTATTCCTTGTCGGTCAGCGTCTGCGCCGGGGCGACGGTTATCGAATCGCCGGTGTGGACGCCCATAGGGTCGAGGTTCTCGATCGAGCAGACGACAACCACGTTGTCGGCGCCGTCGCGCATCACTTCCAGCTCGAATTCCTTCCAGCCCTCGACGGACTCCTCGAGCAGCACCTCATGGTTTGGCGAGGCGCTGAGCCCTTGCACAACGCGAGCACGGAGATCATCGGGCGTGCGCGCCATCGCTCCGCCCGTGCCGCCCAGCGTCCGGGAAGGT
>JAJYVB010000046.1:1712-5254 GCA_021792265.1 Deltaproteobacteria bacterium
GGATTATCAGCGGCAGGCCAAGACGCGTTCGCGCGCCCTCGGCTTCTTCCAGCGAGCGAACAACCTCGGAAGCGGGCACCTCCAGGCCGGCCTCGGCCATCGCGCGTTTAAAGAGGTCGCGATCCTCGGCGCGCTTGATAGCGTCCAGGCGGGCGCCAATCAGCTCCACTCCATAGCGCTCCAGCACGCGGTTCTCGGCGAGTTCGATCGCCAGGTTGAGCGCCGTCTGACCGCCGACCGTCGGCAGCAAAGCGTCCGGGCGCTCGTGCGCGATGATGCGCTCCAGGACTTCGGGGGTCATCGGCTCGATATAGGTGCGATCGGCCATCGCCGGATCGGTCATAATCGTGGCCGGATTCGAGTTGACGAGGATCAGACGAAAGCCGTCCTGGCGCAGTGCTCTAAGCGCCTGGCTTCCCGAATAGTCGAATTCGCACGCCTGCCCAATCACGATGGGTCCAGCGCCGACAACCAGAATCGATTTGAGATCTTTGCGAAGCGGCACGTGAAAGCCCCGGGTTAGCCACCCTCCCCCTCTTCGGCAAGTACCCGCTGGAGTGCATCGCGCCCGTAGCGTGGGAAAGCCTCGATCAGCCGGCGAAACCTGCCGAAGAGATAAGCAGCATCGTGAGGGCCGGGTGAGGCCTCGGGATGGTACTGTACCGAGAAAAACGGGACGCCGACGCCCGTTAGTCCCTCCACCGTCCCGTCGTTGAGGTTAAGGTGCGAGACCCGGGCGCACTCGCCGATGGAATCCGGGTCGACCGCAAAGCCATGGTTCTGCGCAGTTATCTCGACTTTGCGGGTGCGCAAATCCATGACCGGATGATTGGCGCCATGATGGCCGAAGTCGAGCTTGTAAGTTCTACCGCCCAGGGCGAGGCCAAGGATTTGGTGGCCCAGGCAGATTCCAAAAATCGGGACTTCGCCCAGCAATCCAGCGACCGTCTCATGAGCGTACGGCAGGGCCGCCGGGTCGGCAGGGCCGTTGGAGAGAAAAACGCCCGCCGGTTCGAGAGCGAGTACCTCACTTGCCGTAGCGTGAGCCGGCAATACATTTACGCGAAATCCCGAGTCAACCAGACGGCGCAAAATGTTGCGCTTGATACCGTAATCGAGGGCCACCACCAGCGGCATATCGCGAACTTCGCGGGGCGTTGCCGCCCTGTAACCACGTCCCAACTCCCAGCCGCCAAGCGTCCAGTCGTAGGCTTGCCGGCAGGTCACTTCGCACACGAGATCCCGTCCAACGAGTCCGGGCGACGCTTTTGCTCTCGCTATGAGACTCTCCGGGTCGTGGTCGACGCTTGAAATGATCGCCTCCTGGGCGCCATGCGCACGGATATGGCGCACCAGAGCGCGCGTGTCGATACCTTCGATACCCGCGATACCGGCCTGTTCCAGGTACTCGCCGAGTGCCATCTGCGCGCGCCAATTCGAGGGCCGCGGCCAGTACTGCTTGACGGCAAAGCCTTCGACAAAAATTTGCGACGATTCGGCATCTTCGGCGTTAATCCCAACGTTGCCGATCTCCGGATAGGTCATGCAAACGATTTGCCCGCGATACGATGGATCTGTCAGCACCTCTTGGTAGCCGGTCATCGCCGTGTTGAAGACGATCTCACCTACGGCCTCTCCGTGTGCACCGAAACTGCGCCCGCGAAATACCGTGCCGTCGGCCAGCGCCAGTATCGCTGCGCCTTGGTTGTTAGCGCTCATTGTGCCGCGCTCCGGTGGCGGCCGTCGAACGACACCTCTCCGGCCACTATGGTCATCATCACCCTGCCTTGCAGCTCCATACCGGCAAACGGCGTATTGCGGCTCTTCGAAACCATCCGCTGCGGTTCAACGACCCATCGCGCCTCCGGATCGATTACCGTAACGTTGGCTGCGCATCCGACCCTGAGCGTTGCCGCTTCCAGGCGCAACAAGTGTGCGGGATTGACCGCCAGCAGTTCAACCATGCGCATCGGGTTGACGACTCCGCTATTAACAAGCGTCTGCAGCACAACGCCCACGGCCGTCTCGAGACCGATTACCCCATTGGCGGCGCGGCAGAAAGCAGCCGCCAGCGGCGCGGCGAGCGGCAGCTCTGGACGGCAATCAGGGCTAAAAAAACCGCCGAGCGCGGCCATCTGTTTGCTCGACGGGTCATGGGGCGCATGGTCGGTCGCTATCATGTCGATCGTGCCGTCGGCGACCGCCTTCCTGAGCGCGATCACCGTCTCGCGATCGCGAAGCGGGGGCGACATCTTAGCGTTCGTTCCGCAGCGCAGCAAAGCCGCCTCTTCGAGGGCAAGATGATGCGGCGTAACTTCGCACGTCACGCGAGCGCCTGCTTCTTTCGCCCCCCGCACCAATTGCACGGCGCCGACTGTTGACACATGGGCTATGTGCGCGGCCGCACCGGTTTTCAGCGCCAATTCCAGGTCGCGCCTGACACGGGCGACCTCGCTTTGCGCCGGAACGCCGGGCACTCCGAGGACAATCGCCGTTGCGCCAGCGTTGGCCGCACCCGAGCCGCTTAGGGAGCGGTCTTCCTCGTGAAGCGACACCGCGAAGCCAAGCGAGTTCACCTCCGAAAACGCCCGCGTCAGCAACGCCGTATCGTCCACCGGTATGCCATCGTCGGAGAAAAGCCGCGCACCCGCCAGGACCATAGCCTCGTAGTTGACCGGCTCCCGGCCCGCGAGCCCTCGGCTCACTGCCCCAACTGGCACCAGCCGGGCCCCGTCTTTAACTTCTGCGGCCCGCGCCAACATGTAGCGGCTTATCTCCGGGCAATCGTTGACCGGCTCCGTATTGGCCATCGCTGCCACCGCGGTGAAACCGCCCGCCACGGCCGCACGCAGGCCGCTTGCGATAGTCTCCTTTTGAGGAAAACCAGGGTCGCGCAGATGAACATGGACGTCGATTAGCCCCGGCATAATCCAGCATCCGTCGAGTGCAATCCTCGTGCTGTCCGCTACGCTATCCAGAGCGCCCGGCCGGCCGACTGCCCGAATCCTGCCATCTCGAATCTGCAGATCATGCGGCCCGTCGATGCCCGCCACGGGATCGATAAGACGACCGCCCGCCAGAACGAACCCCCTCATTGCGCCTGCCGCTCTCCAATCATTTCAACCATGGAGTACATCACCACGCGGTCAGACGAGGGAACGTCGTCGGCAGGGAGCGCCAGTTTTACCTGGACCCGCTCGTTGCGCGCCGTGGGGATGTTGCGTCCGACGTAGTTGGGCCGGATTGGGACGGCGCGATGGCCGCGATCGATTAGCACGGCAAGCTTGACGGCGGCGGGACGGCCCCTGCGCCAGATGAGGGTCATGGCGCGCTGAACGGTCCAGCCGCTGTTGATCACGTCGTCGACCAGAACGACGGTCCGTTGTGTAACGTCTGCCTCCTCGGCGCCATCGAGCGAACGAGGAACGGCGTCAACACCTCCGTAAACGTCAACCGCCAGGCATGGCGGCCGGACACCGGTTTGCGCCTGGATATGGCCGGCCAGGCGCAGGGCTAGCACGGTACCGCGACTGACGATACCG
>JAJYVB010000046.1:5264-15711 GCA_021792265.1 Deltaproteobacteria bacterium
ACAGTGGCGAGATCGGCCGTGTCGGCAATGATTTGAGCGGCCAGCGATTTCAAAGCGCCCTCGATTTGAGCGGCGTTCATGATCTCGCGCTGAGGTCCGCGCCGGTACGGTTCGTAGCCGTTCTCTTCGGCCTGTTTGACACTCTCGAACAGCGCGAGCGACCGCTCGTCGATCCACTGGCGCACGTAACCGGCCAGGCTCTCCTCGAAATGGTAATAGCGTCGCGCGGTCGAATGGCCGACGTACTCCACGTTGAGTTGGCGGCCGCAGTAACTGCAGCGCAGCGCCAGTGTTGAGGGATTCGGGCTTCGACACAAGTAAAATTTGGCTGCCAGGTAGGGACCCTCGTTGCGGCTGATGCATCGCGCATTGGCGCAGCGCGGTCCGATCTCCGGCGCGAACGCGGGCAACCCCGGCTGCGGGGCTACACGCCGCTCACGCTGAGTGCTTTGCTCGATCAGCCAGGCCACCAGCGCCATCCTGATCGGTACGCCGGCAGCGGCCTGCTCGAAGTAGGCCGCACGCGGATCGCTGTCAAGTTCGTAAGCGAGTTCTTCGGTGCGCGGCAGCGGATGCAGAACGACGGCCTCCTGCGTGCGGCTGGTCTTTAGAGCGCGTGCGTCAAAATGCACGTAAGGTTCGGCCGGCGCGTTCTTGTCGGGTAGCCGCTCGCGCTGAAGCCGCGTGACGTAAAAGGCGTCCAACGCCGCCGGCGGGCGCCGGCGCGGCAGGGCTTCGATCGCCTGGCTGCTCGCAAACAGCGCCATCTGATGCGGCCCGCCGGGGGTAAGATAGAGCGCGTCGAGGCCGCCGGCGAGGGAGCCCAGTTCCTCCATTGAAACTGTGGAAAGACGATAGTTCCGCTCGAGGGCTATACGGTCCAGTACGTGTTCGGGGACTTCCATCCCCGCGTTGGGAACGGCCACGATGTTCCCGCCGAAACGGGCAAGCGCGTAAATCAGCGAGTGAACCGTGCGCCCGAACTTGAGATCGCCGCAGATCGCGACGGTGAGGCCTTTCAGCCGTCCCTTGCGCTTGCGCAACACGTAAAGATCGCACAGCGTCTGGCTCGGATGCTCCAGGCTGCCGTCGCCTGCGTTGACGACCGCACATGGAGCGTACTCGGCCGCCACGCGCGCCGCGCCGTCGCATGGATGGCGCAGAACAATCAGGTCGGCGTAAGCGCTCACCACCCGCATGGTATCGGCGAGGCTCTCACCCTTGGCCGCCGAACTCATCCGCATGTCGGGCGAGCTGATTACTGCACCGCCCAGCCGATGCATCGCGGACTCGAAACTGAGCCGCGTCCGGGTAGACGGTTCGTAGAAGAGCGTCGCCATTATCAGCCCGTGCGCGAGGTCGAGCGATTCTCCGCGGGCCAGGCTGCCGGCAAAACCATCGGCCAGCGAGAAGATCCGCTCGATCTCGTCGAGCGCGAGGTCTTCGATCGAAACCACGTCGAGTTTCGTGAGGCGTGCCATCGGTCACCTCATCCGGCTTCGCCGACCATTACGGCGTCGACGCCGTCAACGTCGCGCAGTCTGACGAAGACCCGCTGGCCCATAGCCGCCCTCAAGTTTTTGCCGACGTAATCGGCCCGTACCGGCAGCTCCTGTTCGCCGCGATCCACCAGTACTGCGAGCTGAATCGAAGCCGGCCGTCCGAGGTCGCCGAGCGCGTCTAGTGCCGCCCGTACGGTACGTCCGGTGTAAAGAACGTCGTCAACAAGAACGACGCGCTTGTTATCCAGTGAGAACGGGACATTGCGATCGAGCAAGCGCGGATCGCCGGTTGTCCCTTTACCGTCGTCGCGATAGGAGGAGATGTCGAGTACGCCAAGCGGGACCTGCTGCTCCTTGCCGTTCGCAAGCAGCTCCGCCAGCCGCTGGGCAAGATTTACACCCCGGCGCAGAATGCCGATCAGCACCAGATTCGCACGCTCCGGGTTATGTTCGGCTATTTCGCGCGCCATCCGCACGATACATTTGCCGACCGCTTCGGCGTCCAACGCAACCACCGGCTTTTCAGTCATCGCGGCCGCCCTCCTTCCCATCGCCTCTGAAACGATGCGCTCCGACCGATCAGCGCGTGTCTAAACGCCCGCCCCGGAACGTACTGTTCGGTGCACGAGCTCACGGCGTTGTTAGGACTCAACCGATAGCCTAGCCGCCGCGCGAAGCATGCTTGTTCGACGAGCCCTTCCCCGCTCAAACTCGGCGGTTCGTACAGCCTCGAGGCCGGGTTAACCCCGGTGTGGACGGAGAGGTCCGTAGCGGAGTGTTTCAGCTTTCGGTCGTTTAGGCAGAAAAAAACCCAGCCGCACGGACGGCCAGGTTCTTGTATAGCTTCGGTCATCGTTTTCGCCTTCCCGCCCTCACTGGAGCGAATTAAAGGCTTACAGACGTTTACACCTTTGCCACCGTGGGATCAATCGAGCGAAAACCAGCATCTTTGTTCCGCAGCTTCCGCCCGGCGCAACCGATCGGTTGAACCATGCAAACTTACGTTCTGGACCCTGACAACCACGGACGCATCGCGGCGGATGGTTTGTCCGGGTGCCTGCCTCCCGCCAGTCTGCTAACCGTTGCTGGCACGCTCGAGCTTCTTTAGCCGCTGCTCGTGATCTTTGCTTTGAACGGTTACTCGGTCGTCAAGGCGGCCGAACTTGCGGTTCAGGTCAGATAGGATTTTATGCGTTCGTTTGAGTTCGGCCTCGATTCGCCTGGTCGCTTCGGCTGCTTCGGCCATCGCCCCGTCGGAGGTACCACCTTCCCGCCCGTGGCGGCTTGCACCGGTTCGCCAGTTTTCACGCCCGCCCGCTCGCGCAGTCTCGGTTATTTGCGGACGGGTTTCGGCGCGTCGCGCCTCAACCTGGTGGATTATTTCGGAGACCTCAGCGCTCAGCGCGGCGCGCGTCGCCTCGTGGGCACGACCCACCTCCTCACGGATCAGACGCTGGCCGGCCTCAGCGTACTCGCGTGCCTCCACCCGGCTTTTCCCAAGGGCCTCGGCGAGCCGCACGACCTCTGCACCGATACCCTCGCCAAAGGAGAGAACGTGGCGGCGGTTCTCGGCGATTTGGTCCGAAAGAAAACGGATTTGCCTTCCTACCTCTGCCAACTGTGTCTGGACTTCGTCGCGCAGGCCCTCGAGCTTAAGCCCGAAACCAGTCACCGCCTCGAGAACCAACTCGAAACGTGCCCCGAGTTGATCGAGCAACACTCCCTTCATGTCGACGCTCTCGCCGGCCACTCCTTACGCCTCCGCAACGCTTTCGAACCCCAAGCCCACTCCTTCGAGGTCCCGCCCTTCGATCATTCCGGCATCAGAACCCTCGGCGCAACAGCAATCAACCTTGCCGCCCGGCCTTAAGGACGAGTTTTCAACACCCCAGTTAGTGGATGACGCGGCCCATGCGCCACCATCGGACCGGAAAAAATGACTTGCCGTTGCGATTCCATGACCAATAGATGATTAACGCGTGTCCCTCGACGGCGTTGACATCCACGAACCCCCAAAAGCGGCTGTCGTAACTGTGGTCGCGGTTGTCGCCCATCATCAGGAGCTTGCCTTTCGGCACGGTGACCGGTCCGAAGTCGTCGCGGGGCGTGACCCCGGTTGCGGTTCCCGGAGCGACGTCATAATGGGCGTGCGGGTCGGCCATCTGCTTGCCGTTGAGGTAGACGATGCCGTCGTGGACCCGGACCGTGTCTCCGCCCACCCCGATCACGCGCTTGATGAAATCCTTGGTCGGGTCGAGAGGGAAAACGAAGACCACTACGTCGCCGCGCCTGACCGGAGCCAACCGAAACAAATACCTGCCGTAAGGGATAACAGAAGGCAGCGGGTCGAAGCCCAGCAGCGAATCGGGCATCCGCAAGCCGTAGGCCATTTTGTTGACCAACAGATGGTCGCCGATAAGCAGGGTCGGCTCCATGGACCCCGACGGTATTTTGTACGCCTGGATAAAAAAGGTCCGGATGAACAGGGCGAGAACTACGGCAACCGCGAGCGCCTGTGCGTATTCGACTACAACCGGCTGCCACGGCTGGCGAGGCAGTTCGACCTGCGATACACGGTCGGCTGGCTCCCGCTCGACCCGAACCGGATGCCGATCGCTGGGGCTCACTTCCCCACCCGCAGCAACGCAAGAAAAGCCTCCTGCGGCACTTCCACGCGCCCGATTTGTTTCATCCGCCGCTTCCCTTCCTTCTGCTTTTCCAGGAGTTTGCGTTTGCGCGTGATGTCGCCGCCGTAGCATTTCGCGGTGACGTTCTTGCGCAGCGGCGCAACCGATTCCCGCGCTATCACCCGCGCCCCAACCGACGCCTGAATGACGACCTCAAACATCTGGCGCGGGATGAGCTCACGCATCTTCTCGCACAGCGCCCGGCCCCGTTCGTAAGCCCGGTCCCGGTGACAGATCGACGCCAGCGCGTCGACCGGGTCCCCGTTGATCCGCAGGTCCAATTTAACCAGAGCCCCGGCGCGGAAGTCCACAAACTCGTAGTCGAGCGACGCATAACCGCGGCTCGCCGACTTGAGCCGATCGTAAAAGTCAAACACTACTTCCGCCAGCGGCATCTCGTAATGCAGGGCAACGCGCTTATGGCCAACGTAACGCAGGTCGCGCTGCACGCCGCGGCGCTCTTCGCAGAGTTTCATCACCGCGCCGAGGTACTGGTCGGGCAGATAAATCTGCGCCAAAATAAACGGCTCCTCGATCGCCTCGATCTGGCGCTCCTCGGGCAGCAGCGAAGGGTTGTCAACCGTCAGCGTCTCGCCCGCGGTGGTCCGAACCCTGTAGGCGACGGTTGGCGCTGTCACCACAAGGTTCAAGCCAAATTCGCGCTCGAGCCGCTCCTGCGCAATTTCCATATGCAGCAGGCCCAGGAAGCCGCCTCGAAAGCCGAAGCCCAAGGCCTGCGAAGTCTCGGGCTGGAACACCATGCTCGCGTCGTTCAGCCGCAGCTTCTCGACCGCATCGCGCAGCGCTCCGTACTGGTCCGCATCGCTCGGATAGAACCCGGCAAAGACCATCGGTTTCAGCTCTTTGAAACCGGGAAGCGCCACGGCCGCCGGCCGCTCGGCGTCCGTTAGCGTATCGCCCACACGCATGTCGGCGACCGCCTTGATCCCCGCCGCGATGAACCCCACTTCGCCAGGCCCAAGCTCACTGGCCTCCCGCTCGTGCGGAACGAAGCATCCAAGCCGGTTTACTTCGCCCTCCTTGCCGTTGCCCATGAGCCGCACGCGCATCGAGCGGCGGAAGACCCCGTCGAAAACCCGCACCAGGCCAATTACGCCCGCGTAACTGTCGTACCAACTGTCGAAGATCAGGGCTCGCGGCGCGGTCGCCCTTTCTCCTTTAGGCGGAGGTATGCGGCTGACTATCGCTTCCAGCAGCTCGTCGATACCGATACCTTCCTTGGCGCTGGTCAGGATGGCGCTCGCAGCGTCGAGACCGATGGTTTCTTCGATCTGATGGCGCGTACGTTCCACGTCCGCGCCCGGCAGGTCGATCTTGTTGATAACCGGTATGATTTCGAGGCCGTTATCGAGCGCGAGATAGACGTTGGCAAGCGTCTGGGCCTCGACACCCTGACTTGCGTCAACCACGAGCAGCGCCCCTTCGCAGGCGGCCAGGCTTCGCGAGACCTCGTAAGTGAAATCGACGTGGCCCGGCGTATCGATGAGATTAAAGACGTAGGCGCGCCCGTCGCGGGCGGTATAGTTGAGCCGGGCCGCGCGAGCCTTTATCGTGATGCCGCGCTCGCGCTCAAGTTCCATCGAGTCAAGGAATTGGTCCTTGAATTCGCGTTTGCTTAGCGCACCTGTCCGCTCCAGGATCCGATCCGCCAGGGTCGACTTGCCGTGGTCGATATGCGCGATGATCGAAAAGTTGCGAATGAAGGCGGGATCGGTCATACCGTGGCGCCCACAAGCAGGGCGCTGTGCCATTCGGTCAGCTCAAAACCGAAGTTTTCGCAGACGTGTACAAGCATCGGGACCCTAGTCAAGCGGAGCTTGCTTCATGCTCGGCAAAGTAACGGAAAGTACGCGCTAAGCCATCGCGCAACGTGACCTCCGGCCGCCATCCGATCTTTGCCGCCGCCAGCGCCGATGAGATCGCCGAGCGCATTTGTTCTCCCGCGCGCCGCGCTGCGCGAACGGGCGGTGCGTTCGCGCCCGATACCTCAGCTAGCTGGGCCCAAAGAGCGTTCACGCTCGTCTCTATACCGGTGCCTACGTTGAAGATGCCCGACGCTTCGGTCTCGAGGGCTGCCAGATTGGCCCGGACTACGTCACCGACATAAATGTAATCACGGGTCTGCTCGCCGTCACCGAAGATCGTCGCGGCACGTCCTTCCAGGATCCGTCCGCAGAAGATGGCGACAACACCGGCTTCGCCGTGCGGGTCCTGGCGCGGACCGTAAACGTTGGCGTAGCGCAGCGCGGCGTAGTCGATGCCATACTCTGTGCGATAGAAAAACAGGTAGCTTTCAGTGGCGAGTTTCGCGACACCGTAAGGGCTCACCGGCCGGCACCGATGGCTTTCATCGCAGGGAAATTGCTCTTGCTCGCCGTAAATCGCCCCGCCCGTCGACGAAAAGACAACCCGCCGCAAGCCCACCCGGCGCGCGGACTCCATCAAGTTGAGAAACCCCACCAAGTTGACGCCTGCATCGAAGGCCGGATCGGCAACCGACCGGCGCACGTCCATCTGGGCTGCAAAATGGAAAATCACTTCGGGCCGCTCACGCTCGATCGCGGCCGCTACGGCGCCGGCTTCGCGCAAATCCACCCGGTGAAAACGCGCCGCACCGTTCACCTGCTCGCGCTTTCCTGAAGAGAGGTCGTCGAGCACGCTCACTTCATGGCAGCCGCGGGCGACCAATGCGTCCACCGTGTGCGAGCCGATGAAGCCCGCCCCTCCGCTTACCAGGATGCGCATCGCTTAAGACGGTCCTACCGGCTCGCGCCCGATCGAATAGTAGCGGAAATCGAGCGCTTTCATCAGCCCCGGATCGTACAAATTGCGGCCGTCGAAAATTACCGCCTGCTTCAGTTCGTTGCGTATGCGCTGGAAGTTGGGATGGCGGAACTCGTTCCATTCGGTCGGAATGATGAGCGCGTCGGCACCGGAAAGCGCCTCGTAGCTGATGCGGTGGTAGCTTATCCGGTCACCGAAGATGCGCCGGGCGTTCTCCAGAGCCTCGGGGTCATGCGCCCGCACTGCCGCTCCCATTGCGAGCAGCTCCTCGATGATAACGACCGAAGGCGCCTCGCGCATATCGTCCGTGCGCGGCTTGAAGGCGAGTCCCCAGATTGCAAAGGTGCGCCCGGCGAGGCTTGCGCCGAAGTGCTCCTTTACGCGCTCCACTATGATGCGCTTCTGCTGCTCGTTGACAGCGTCTGCTGCGCGCAGCAGCTCGAATCCCAGCCCGCGCTCGGCAGCCGTATGAACCAGCGCCGCGACGTCCTTGGGAAAGCACGAACCGCCGTAACCCACTCCGGGGAAGAGAAATTGCGACCCGATGCGCCGGTCCGAGGCGAGCCCGCGGCGCACATGCTCGATTTCTCCGCCGACTTTCGCGCATAGGTTGGCGATTTCGTTGATGAACGAGATCCGCACTGCCAGCATCGCATTACACGCATACTTGGTGAGTTCCGCGGAGCGCTGGTCCATCACAATGAAGGGATTTCCCGTGCGCAAGAACGGCACGAACAGCTCGCGCAAAATCGCCGTCGCCTGCTCGCTCGTGCTCCCGATGATCACGCGGTCGGGCCGCATGAAGTCCTCGACTGCCGAGCCTTCCTTCAGGAACTCCGGGCATGAGCATACCTCGACCCGATGATTGGCGATGGACTTGACGATCTTGCGCAGCCGATCGTTGGTCCCTACCGGCACCGTGCTCTTGACCACGATGAGATGGTACCCGGTTACAGCCCGCGCGATCTCCGCGGCAGCGCGCTCGACGCCGCCAAGGTCCGCTGCCCCGCTGGCGCTCATCGGCGTGCCCACCGCGATGAAAGAGACCATCGCGCCCGCCACTGCCTCTTTCAAGTCGGTGCTGAAGCGAAGCCGTTGCTCAGCCACGTTGCGCCGCACCAGCTCCTCGAGCCCCGGCTCGTAAATGGGAATGCCGCCGGCCTTGAGCGACGCGATGCGTTCCTCGTCGACATCGACGCAGACCACCTCGTTGCCCGTCTCGGCAAAGCAGGTGCCGCTTACCAGACCTACGTAGCCGGTGCCAATTACCGCTATGTTCATGCCCTCAGAATTCCTCTTTGATGACGTATATCGGCTTGCCCTGCGATTCGTGGTAAGTGCGCGCAAGCATCTCGCCGATCAGTCCCAGGCTCACGAACTGCACGCCCACTACGACCAGCAGCACCGCGAGCAGCAGCGCCGGACGGCTGCCGAGCTTCGCACCCAGCGCGAGCTTCTCGAAAACCAGCACTCCAGTCCACAGTGTACCGAGCACGCCAAGAATCACCCCAATCGCGCCGAACACCTGTATCGGGCGTGTAGCGTAACCAGAAAGAAACCGCACCGTAAGAAGATCCAGCAGCATGCGCAAAATGCGCCCCGGACCGTACTTGGAGCGCCCAAAGCGCCGCGGCCTGAAGCCAACCTCGACCTCGCCAATGCGCGCTCCCAACTCGGCCGCAATCACCGCCACGAAGCGATGCATCTCGCCGTACAGCGTAAGCCGGCGCGCCAGTTCACCCCGGTACGCCTTGAGCGTGCATCCGTGGTCGCGCAACCGGACACCGGTGATGCGGGATATCAGCCGATTGGCAACTACTGACGGCAGACGGCGCGATAGCGGCGCGTCACGCCAACGCTCGCGCCGCCATCCACTTACCACGTCGTAGCCTGTTTCCAGTTGGGCAACCAGGCGGGGGATGTCGGCCGGATCGTTCTCGCCGTCGGCGTCGATCGCTACCACGATTTTGCCACGCGACTGCCGGAACCCGCAGGCGAGCGCCGCCGTCTGCCCCGTGTTGCGCGCCAGCCGAATAACGCGGACCCGGTCGTCGCGGCGCCTTATCTTGCGCAACACTTCCGCGCTGTCGTCCGTGCTGCCGTCGTCAACGAACAGCAGCTCGCAGGATCGGCCGAGGCGTTCAGTCGCTTCGCTAAGCTCGCGGTAAAACGGCTCCAGGCTGTCCCGTTCGTTGTAAAGGGGGACGACTATTGAAAGTTCCATCGCGAATGGTGCGAGTCGGTAAGCTCGATGAAGCTCCGGTAACGATTGTCGATTTCGTCCCAGGTGAGCGCGGCCAGCCGCTCGACCGAGAAGCGCTCGACCGCGTAAGAGGCCATCACGCTGCCGTACACGATGCCGGTCCTGAGCGTGGCCTCCGTAAGCCGCCCGCTGCGAGCAAGATAGCCCATCAGGCCGCCCGCAAACGTGTCGCCAGCCCCGGTCGGATCGACCACTTCTTCCAATGGATAAGCGGGAACGGCGAACAGCGAATCGGCCCCAAACTTCAGCACTCCGTACTCGCCGCGCTTGACCAGGACCGCGCTTGGTCCCATCTTGAGCAGCCCGCGCCCGGCTCGCACCAGGTTCGACTCGCCAGAAAGCATACGTGCCTCCTGGTCGTTGAGGGTCAGCACGTCGATGCGTGGCAGCAGCTTTATCAGGGCTGCGCGTTCGTTTGCGATCCAGTGATCCATGGTATCGGCCGCGACGATTTTCGGGCTTTTTACCTGCCCGAGCACCTCGGCCTGCAGTTCGGGCGAGATGTTAGCCAGAAACAAGTAATCCGCGCTGCACTGGTCGGCGAGCAGTTCGGGACGGAAGTCGGCGAATACGTTGAGCTTGAGGGACAAGGTGTCGCGGAGGTTCATGTCTTCGTGGTAGCGGCCGTGCCAACGAAAGGTTTCACCCGGCGACTTTCGCAGCGCGCGCAGATCGATGGAGCGTTCCAGGAACAGCTCTTCGTCGGCCTTGCGGAAATCAGTTCCGACTGCCGTGACCAGGCTCACCGGTGAAAAAAACCGCGCCGCCAGCGCGAAATAGCTGGCCGAGCCGCCCAGCGCCTCGATCGCTTTGCCGCCCTGGGTCTCGATCGTGTCGTAACCCACCGTCCCAACCACGATGATACTCATGAACGATTTCCTTTTTGCCGCCTATTAGCTGCGGTTCAGGGGGCCTTTCTCAGGCGCTCAGGCACCTGTTCAGGAGCGGCGCCAATTCGGACAAAAGCCGTGGCGGGATGAGCGCGCGCTCCGTGACGATCGCGCCGTCCAGCGCCCGTGCGCATGCACAGTTCCGCTCCCGCTGCGAAATGATTCCGGTCAGGCGTCCGATCAGCCGCTGAGCAAGCTCGACGTTGAGCTTCATCACCCGAAGGATTTCCCCGATATCTACCGCTGCGACACTCTGATGCCAGCAGTCGTAGTCGGTTACCAGAACAAGCACGGCGTAGC
>JAJYVB010000333.1 GCA_021792265.1 Deltaproteobacteria bacterium
CTGAGTTCGTCATTGGGATGTTCCGGCGGATGTTGATGGACGCCGAGGCGGGTGCGCGCCGCAGGATCGAGTCGTGGCCCGACGGCACTTACCGATGCGTAACCTTCGGCGACACCATCGGAGTCAAGCAGGGGTTGGTCCGCAACTGTTACATGACGATGGTCAAGCGGGGCGAGCAGTTGGTGTTTGATTTCACCGGAACGAGCCCGGAAAACATGTCCAGCTACAACGCCCACGCCCAGGCGGCAATCGGCCATCTGGCCAACTTCATGTACGAGTACGTGTTCCATGACCTGCCGATCAGCAACGCGACCTTCCAACCGATCGACTTCGTCTTCCCGCCCAACATCTGTCTAAACCCCGACGCGCGGGCGGCGACGAGCTGCTCGGTGATGATCGTGCGCGGGCTGATGAGCGCCATCCACAACTGCGTGGGGCGTGCGATGTTCGCCACGCAGGATTGGCTACAGGCCTCCGCTTCGGCGGCCAACGGCAACACCGCCAACGTACTGTCCGGCATCTCGCAGTGGAACCTGCCGTTTGCCGACCTGCTTGCGTATGCGCTCAACACGGAGGGACAGGGCGGCCGGCCAACCAGCGACGGCATGAACGCATACGGTTTTTGCTGGTGCGCATTTGGGCGCGCGCCAAACGTCGAAGGCATGGAGAGCGAGCTTCCGCTGCTGATACCCTTCAGCCAGCACTGGCCCGACAGTGGCGGCGCGGGAAGGTTTCGGGGCGGTGTCGGTACGGCCCAGTTCTGGTGCGCCCATCACATGCCGGAGGTTTACTTTGGAGCGTCCGCCACCAACAGCTCGGTGCCAGCGCCGCAGCCGCTCTTCGGTGGCTACGCTCCCCTGACGATGCCGGGAGTAGCTATCGGCAACGTGGACGTCGACGACTTCCTGCTCCACGACGGGAAGAACAACCTGGACATGCTCTCGATTCTGCAAGGTGAAATAGGCGGGGACCTTACGTCAGAGGCTTACGCCCGGTCTACGCGCCGCTTCCAGAAAGGACAGAGCATCACCATCGCCTTGACACCCGGCGGCGCCGGTTTCGGCGATCCCTTGGACCGCGATCCGTTGGCCGTCGAGCGCGACCTGCGCGACGGTCTTATCTCGGCCTGGGCCGCAGCCAACGTGTACCAAGTTGTTTACGACCCCGACAAGCAGCGGGTTGACCTGCAAAAGACCGCCGCGCGACGCGAGAAGGAGCGCCGTGCACGGCTGAAGCGCGGCAAACCGCTGGCGGAATTCGAGGCGAAATGGCTCAAGCGCCGGCCGCCCAAGGAGATCCTGGAGTTCTACGGATCGTGGCCTGACGCTGCCGGAAACATCCCGCTTTACCGGCCGTAAAAGCGCGGCGAGAAAGTTAATGCAATACTTGAACCTTTCGGCCCATCGCCCGGCCACGGCGGGCCGGCGACGGGTCGCGGTCGAAACAGCAGCGCCACCACAGGCATCCTCATGAACATCCCGACTCTCGCTCAAAAGCTCGCCTGGCTGAAAGTTGTGCCTCCTACGGACCGCGATCTAGCCTGCGTTGAACGGCTCAGACACGGCGACTACGAGATCGGGGTGCGGCGCACCGACGATATCCTGGACGAGGGACACGAGGTTTTCGTCCGCTCGTCGCGGAGCTCGATGGGGGTGGCGGGCGACTCAATCGTTGCGATTTTTACCGCCCAGGGCGACCTGGTGAACGCTTCAGCCGGCACCTACCTGCACGCCCCGCTTCCGCCGGTGGTAATCAAGTACATCCTGAAGAATCTCTCGCACAATCCGGGAATTCGCGAGGGTGATATCTGGTGCGCCAATGACGCCCTCTACGGCGGCATCCACAACCCCGACGTGATGGTAATCATGCCGGTGTTCTTCCGCGGCGAACTGGTTGCCTGGACCGCAGCGCTCTCGCACACCACCGAGACCGGCGCATGCGAGCCCGGAGGGATGCCTCTCTCGGCGAAATCCCGCTTTGAGGAAGGCATGAATCTTCCGCCTACGAAGATTGGCGAGAATCTCGAGGTCCGCCAGGACTTTCTCGAGCTGTTCGCTGCCTTCGGCATCCGGGCCGGCCAGATGGTGACAGTAGACCTGAAAGCCCGCTGCACGGCGGCCGACCGGGTACGGGTGCGGCTGCTGGAGATGTGCGAACGCGAGGGCACGGAGTTCGTCGCGGGGATGTTCCGGCGGATGCTGATGGATGCCGAGGCGGGGGCGCGCCGGCGCATCGCGGCATGGCCCGACGGCGTATACCGATGCGTGACTTTTGGCGACGCGGTGGGATTCACGCCGGGTCTCATTCGCAACTGTTACATGAGCATGGTCAAGCGGGGCGGCGGACTCGTGTTCGACTTCACGGGCACCAGCCCGGAAAACCTGTCCAGTTACAACGCCCACGCGCAGGCTGTCATCGGCCACCTGGCGAACTTCATGTACCAGTACGTGTTTCATGACCTGCCGATCAGCAACGCGACTTTTCAGCCGGTTGACTTCGTATTTCCCCCTAACGTTTGTCTGAATCCCGGCGAGCGCGCGGCCACCAGTTGCTCGGTAAAGCTTTGCAGCGGCGTGATGAGCGCGATGCATAACTGCGTGGGGCGTGCGATGTTTTCCACGCAGGACTGGCGTCAGACCTCGGCGTCCGCCGCCAACGAGGGCAACCCGAACGTGCTCACCGGCGTGTCCCAGTGGAATCTGTCTTTTGCCGACCTGATCGCGTATAGCCTCAACACCACCGGCCAGGGCGGTCGTCCGGCGTACGACGGTATGAACGCCTACGGATTCCCGTGGTGCGCGTTCGGCCGGGCGCCGGACGTCGAAACCATGGAGAACGAGTTTCCGCTGCTGGTGTCCTTCAGCCATCACTGGCCCGACAGCGGCGGCCACGGCAAGCATCGGGGCGGTGTGGGTACGGCTCAGTTCTGGTCAGCGCATCATACGGCCGAAGTCTATTTTCTCTCGCCCTCCGACAACAGCCTCGTTCAAACTCCCCAGCCGCTATTTGGCGGTTACGCTCCTCCGACGGTGCCCGGCGTAACCCTCAAAGATCTTGACGTGGAGGAATGCCTGCGGACCGACGGCGAACGCACTCTGAACCTGAGCGCGGTTCTCGAAGGCGGGCTCGGCGGGGAGTTGGTGGCGGAGTTTAACG
>JAJYVB010000334.1 GCA_021792265.1 Deltaproteobacteria bacterium
GAGCAGGTTGGTGAAAACGCGCTTTCACCAACCTGCCGAGAGATTCGCGTTCCCGGATCGCACCTCGGAGGCTGGCCGGCTCGGCTCATCGCAAGTCACGGCTCGATTAGGCCGACGGGTGCGGCGCTGATACAATCGCCTGTGGCCATGCTTTCGCGAGTACGCGGACGGGAGGGAAGTTTTCGCCTGGTTTCGGCTTACTCGCCCCAGGGCGACCAGCCGGCGGCCATCGAGGCGCTCGCAAAGAACATCGGCGACGGCGTTTCGCACCAGGTTCTCCTGGGCGTTACCGGTTCAGGCAAGACCTTCACGATGGCCAACGTCATCGCGCAGGTGAATCGTCCTACGCTGGTGATGGCTCCCAACAAGACTCTGGCGGCGCAGCTCTATAACGAGTTTCGCAGCTTGTTTCCTGAAAATGCTGTCCGTTACTTCGTCTCGTATTACGACTACTACCAGCCCGAGGCTTACGTTCCTGCAACCGACACCTACATAGAAAAAGACGCCAGCATCAACGACGAGATAGACAAGCTGCGCCATTCCGCTACCAAGGCCCTGCTCGAGCGCAACGACGTGCTTATCGTCGCCTCGGTATCATGCATCTACGGCCTGGGCGAGCCCGAAGTCTATTTCGAGATGATGATTTTCCTGGAGCAGGGCGAGCGGATCGAGCGTGACCGCGTGCTCCGCAAGCTGGTCGATATTCAGTACCAGCGCAACGACTACGACTTCCATCGCGGCACTTTCCGAGTCCGGGGCGACACCGTGGAGGTTTTCCCCGCCTACGAGGAGCGCCAGGCGGTCCGGATCGAGTTCTTCGGCGACGAGGTGGAAGCCATCTGCGAATTTGATCCGCTGCGAGGCAAGACGATTCGTCCGCTCAAAAGCGCCGCCATTTACCCGGCCTCGCACTATGTTACGACCCCCGACCGGATGGAGGCGGCGGTGGGCGCAATCCGGGCCGAGCTTCGCGAGCGCCTGGAGCAGTTTCGCTCGCAAAACCGCCTGCTCGAAGCGCAGCGCCTGGAACAGCGGACGCTTTACGATCTGGAGCTGCTGGCCGAGATGGGCTTCTGTCCCGGCATCGAGAACTATTCGCGCCATTTGACCGGCCGCGCGCCCGGCGAACCGCCGCCGACGCTGCTCGACTACTTTCCCGAGAATAGCCTGTTCTTTATCGATGAAAGCCACGTAACCATTCCGCAACTCGGTGGAATGTACCGCGGCGACCGGTCGCGCAAGGAGACCCTGGTCGAGTATGGCTTTCGGCTGCCCTCGGCCCTCGACAACCGTCCGCTCAACTTCGAGGAGTGGGAGCAGCACGTGCGCCAGGCCGTGTACGTATCGGCCACGCCCGGTGACTACGAGCTGCGCAAGTCCGCCGGACTGGTGGTCGAACAACTTATTCGCCCCACCGGTCTGGTCGATCCGCAGGTCGAAGTGCGTCCAGCCGGCGCCCAGGTTGACGATCTCCTGGCCGAAATTCGGGAGCATGCCGCGCGCTCGGAGCGGGTGCTTGTCACCTGTCTCACCAAGAAGATGGCGGAAGATCTGACCGACTACTACCAGGATCTGGGCGTGCGCGTGCGCTACATGCATTCCGACATCGAAACCATCGAACGAGTCGAGATCATCCGCGGGTTGCGCAGGGGCGACTTCGACGTCCTCGTCGGCATCAACCTGCTGCGCGAAGGGCTCGACCTGCCTGAAGTTTCGCTGGTGGCGATCCTGGACGCCGACAAGGAGGGCTACCTGCGCTCGGCGCGTTCGTTGATCCAGACGATCGGCCGCGCGGCCCGCAATATCAACGGCACGGTCATCATGTACGCTGATGCCATCACCGAGTCGATGCGGGTCGCTATCGGCGAGACCGAACGGCGCCGGGCGCGCCAGCTCGCATTTAATGCCGAGAACGGGATAACGCCCCGCTCGGTGCAAAAGGCGATCGACGCCTCACTGGTGGAAATGTATTCGCCAGAGTGGGCGGTGGTGCCCGAAGCTCAGGAGCGGGATCAGGCAGAGGCCGAGGAGGTTGTTGCGCCGCACGAGCTTCCCGACCGGATAGGGGAACTGCGCCGCGAGATGATGGACGCGGCGGAGAAGCTGGACTTCGAGCGCGCTGCCGATCTGCGAGACCAAATAAAACGGCTCGAACGACACGTCTTCGGTTTAGACGCCAAGATCGAAGAACACGTGTCGCGCGGCGGGACGCGGCCGGCGCTGAACTCGCCGTCGAGCGGCGGCAAGCGCAGGGCAGAGCGCGCTGCTGACGGTGCCGTTCCAACCCGGCGACGGGGACGCACGATAGCGCCGGCAACGGCGGCGCCGCAGGCGCACGACACTTCAGCGAAGGGTCGCCGCAGACAACCGCCCAACGCCGCGTCAGGTGGCCGCGGCCATGGGCGGCAGGGACGCCTCAAGCTTGTACCCGATAGTCCGGACTAACACCGCTTATTGGTTTCTGGCGCCTGCTCGCCGGCGCACGCCACGATGAGCCCCGGGCGCAGATTTGCTATCGCGATCGCTGTTATTGCGATCCTGATCGGACTCGGGACCGCGGGCTACATGATCCTTGCCGGCATGTCCGCCATCGAAGCCCTTTACATGACCGTCATCACCGTGTCGACGGTCGGCTTCGGCGAGGTGAGGCCTCTCGATACGACCGCTCGGATCTTCACGATTGGCCTCATTCTGAGCGGCGTCGGGACGGTCTTTTATCTTTTTTCGGCGACCGCCGAACTGATTCTCGAAGGGCGACTTCGCGATTATCTGGGGAGGACCGCCATGACACACCAGATTCACCGGCTTAAGGGCCACGTCATCGTTTGCGGCTTCGGGCGCTTCGGCAAAGTCGTGGCCGACGAGCTGTTGGCGACGGGGACACCGATGGTGGTAATCGATTCCGATCCGCAGGCAGAGAGCGCACTGGTACGAGGCAACCTTCTGTACGTTATCGGCGATGCGACCGATGACGACGTGCTTGAACGAGCAGGTATTCAGACAGCGCGCGCGATCGTCATCGGGACCCCCTCTGACGCGAACAACGTGTACATCACGCTCTCGGCGCGGGAGAAGAACCCCAAAATCAAGATTCACGCGCGTGCGGAAGGCGAGGCCGCGCTAAGCCGTCTTCGCCTGGCCGGCGCCGACCAGGTC
>JAJYVB010000335.1 GCA_021792265.1 Deltaproteobacteria bacterium
TGTCTGAAAACAGCAATTTGAGATATTGTCGGATCATGGCGAGTTGCAGCGTGGCGTGGAAGTGCACCGCCAGTTTCTCGAATCGCGTGCCAATCCGGCGGAGTTCCTTGAGCATAAGAGAATCCTCCCGTTCGCATTCAGAGTGCCTGATGGCTGAACCCTGGTCAGTATGCGCCCGGTCACGTGACGGTGCCAAACTGCGCGCCTTGCTTTCACGAGCCGCCGCGTTCTCGCCGGCCATGGTCTCGACTTCCAGTGTGGACACCGCGTATCCGTGACCATACGCTTGCGCCTCGGAAGCTTGGTTGATGCGGCACTGCGCAGGGCAATGAACGGCGGCAACCCGGTGGGTGAAGGCCTTAGCGAGGCCGAGGCGAAGGCACGGCTGCGGCGTTTCGGCCCCAATGTCCTGGTTGAGCTTGGAGCTGGCGCCCGCCTGTGGGAATTCCTTCGAGGTCTCGCCGACCCGATGGTGTTGATGCTGCTGGCCACGGCGGCTTTTTACTCGGTCCTTGGCGAACGGCGCGATGCCATCGTGCTGGCGGCTGCTGCGGTCCCGATAATGGGGGTCGACGTGCTGCTCGACTTTCGGGCGCGCAACGCACTCAAGAAGCTAGCGGCGGCCGTGGCCGCACGCGTCCGCGTAGTACGCGCGGGACGCGAGGTCGAAGTCCCCACTCGCGAACTGGTGCCGGGCGACCTGCTTGTGATCCGCGAGGGCGACGTTCTGCACGCCGACGGTGTCGTGCGCTGGGCGGCAAACCTGGCACTAGACGAGTCGCAGCTAACGGGTGAGGCAGAGCCGCGCCAAAAGGAGCCGCTTGCCAATGAAGCTGGCGGCGCTCAAGCCGCTGAACAGCATCGCTTTTACGCGGGCTCGCTCGTGCTGGCGGGCCACGGCCTTGGCGAGATTCTGGCAACCGGGCGCGCGACCCGCTACGGCGCTATCGCCCGGTTGGTTGGCGGGGCTGCGGTCGAATCGACGCCGCTTGAGCGGCGCATCGGCCGCATGGCCCGCCGCCTGCTGGTGGCCGCGGGTGCAGCGTCGGCAGGAATCTTCCTTCTGATGCTGGCGCGTGGAACCGGCCTGCGCGCCTCCTTCTTGTATGCAATAACGTTGGCGATCGCCTCGATCCCCGAGGAGTATCCGCTGCTCCTCGCGCTTTTCCTGAGCCTGGGAGCGTGGCGGCTGAGCCGGCGCGGCGTGCTCGTGCGCCGTCTCGCCAGCGTCGAGGCGCTGGGCTCGACGACCGTCATCTGCCTGGATAAGACCGGGACGCTGACCCGCGGCCGCTACGAACTCGATATCCACATACCCCTCAACGAAAGCGCGACCGAGCAAGACCTGCTCGAGGCCGCGGCTCTCGCCTGCGAACTAAACCCGGCTGACCCGCTCGAACGAGCGATAGTCAGTCATTGTCGTGAGCACGGTGTCGATACGGACGCGCTATATGCCAAGTGGCAACTTGCGTTCGATTATCCTTTCGAGATAGCCGGCAAACATATGACGCACGTCTGGCGCGCCGTTAGCGGCAAGCAAGCGCGTCTGGTCGCCAAGGGAGCGATAGAAGGTATTATCGAGCACTGCACGCTTGGCACAGCCGAGCGCGCCCGGGCGGAGGCTGCAAATCGCGAGATGGCTGCACGCGGGCTGCGCGTGCTGGCGGTTGCCGGCCGATACGGCGCGGGACTTGGCGCGGCCGATCCGGCGCCGGCGGTAGACTGCGGCAGAGCTTTCACCGGGGTTCGCCAGGAAGACGAGCACGAACTTCAACTTTACGGACTGCTCGGTTTTCAGGACCCGCTGCGGCCTGAAGTCGCCGAAGCGGTCGCCCAATGCCAGCAAGCTGGTATCCACCTGAAACTCATCACGGGCGACCATGCGCTCACTGCGCACGCCATCGCCGAGGCTGCCGGGATTCAACATGACGACGAGGCAATCGTGACCGGCGACCAACTGGGACGAACGAGCGGCGACCGGTTGGCGGAGATTGTCAACTCCGCAAGCCTGTTCGCGCGCATCCGGCCCGAGCAAAAGTACGCCATCGTCGACGCGCTCGTACGCGCGGGTGAAGTGGTAGCGATGACCGGCGACGGAATTAACGACGCGCCGGCGCTGCGGCGGGCGACTATCGGGGTCGCCATGGGGCAGCGGGGCACCGAGGTAGCCCGCGAGGCGGCAAGCCTGGTGCTGCTGCGCGACGATTTCGGCGCGCTGGTAGCTACAGTGCGCGAAGGCCGCCAGCTCCTGTCGACCATCCGGCGCGCGTTCCTTTTCGTCCTTGGGTTCAAAACTATGGTGATCGGGCTTGCGCTGAGCGTCCCGGCGCTCGGCATGCCCGTGCTGTTGTTGCCGGTCGAGCTCGTATGGCTGGAACTTATCGTGCATCCGGTCTCCGCGCTTGTCTTCGAGGGCGGTCCGCAGCAATACGACGTGATGCGCCAGCGGCCGACTTCGCCTGAAGCCGCGCTGATAAGCCGCCGGTCCGCTTTGAGATCGGCACTGTCGGGCGCGGCGCTTGCGCTCGGTGCTCTCATGCTTTACGCGGCGCGGCTGCCCGCCGGTGAGGCCAGTGCGCGCAGCCTCGCGATGTTGGTGGTGGTCATGGGAAGCATCGCCCTGGCGTGGGCCGAGCTTAAGGGTTCGCGGCCGTGGTGGGAGCGCGAGAGGTTACAGCGGCTGCGCATCTGGCTGGTCTTCGCCGCCGTCCTTGCCGTCCTGGCGGTTTGCACGCTCGTGCAGCCGGTAAGTCGCCTGCTCCATATGGGCCCGGTCTCGGCGCTGGACTGGGGCCTTGCCGCACTCGTTGTGCTGGCCGCCACCGGCTGGAGAAGCTTCGGCTTGAGCAAAGATGCCGGCGCCTGACAATCGCCGCAGCACTCCGTCGCCGGTTGCAGCTTGCGGCAGCCTGGAGCCGGCGAGTGACAAGCTGCCGGCTCTAGAGGCGAACTAGTGTGGTGTCCCGCAATTAATTTGACCAACCAGCTTGGCTGGAATGAGATTCTTCGCTTCGCTCAGAGGCTGTGAAGAAATTGACTCTGAGTGGTGACGACTGGCCGGCTGGAGCGTGAAATGCGGAATCCAGAGGAGTGTGGGTTGGAGCAAGTAGTGGAGTGGATCGCGAGCTCTG
>JAJYVB010000336.1 GCA_021792265.1 Deltaproteobacteria bacterium
GAGCCGGCGCAGCTCCCTCACCGCCGTCTTGTCCATCCCATCGAGTGTGCGACTGACGGTCGCCACATCCGGCAGGCGCTTCAGCCCCAGCGTGCGCTTCACCATCGGGTCGTCCTGGTAGTAGCGCAGGTCCGAGAGCCGCCGATACCCGATCAGAAGATGCACGATCAGCAGCATCACGATCGAGGCGTGCCCGAAGATGGGGCTGACCGTCAGGTGATCGAAGCACCCGCGCAGCCGGCTCTTCAGCCCCAGGCGCTCGAACAAGGGTTGGAACACCACGAGACCGGCGAACGAGGTCAGCTGCTGGTCCTCGAAACGGATCTCCGGCAGCGCGCGGGCTTTCCAATGTACGGCAGACTTGCTAACCTTCATACAGACGGTCGCCTCTCTGGTCTTGATCCTACGTGTGGTAACGCAGATCATAACAGAGTTGAGGCCGTCTTTTCGTTTCAAACCAACAATTTGAACGATCTCCAACGCTCACCCAAGGTGAGAGTTGCGGAACCGTTTAACCGGGCGTCTCAGGCTGGAATTACAGGTGCCGATGCATCGGCGAGCGAAATTTTATGCACTTGGCGGGTATACGCTCCGAGCTTGCGCAATTTGATCGCTCGCCGGGAGCCCGTGAGCTTGCCGCCGGGCGTGGTTACACGATGAGCGGCGACGTGCGTACGGATCGCGGTTACAGCTCGCCCGGAGGGTGTCGTCTGGTTACAGGATGAGCGTGGAGCCGAAGGACGGGACATTGGGCGGCAGACTGGGCGTCACGGCATGCTGATGGCGGAATATCGGCGGTCGACCGGCATTCTTCCCTTCCGCCACCAACGAAAGACGGGGCGCTGGCTATGACAGAGTGCTGAGCGGGATGAAGTGCAGTCCCTTACGACTCGCGTGGCTGACGATCGCGTACTCATTCCACACGACCAGGCCGCCGGCTCCATTGGGGGTTGCGCCGAGGAAGACCGCGGACTTTGGTTGGAGCGATTCGCGGTCGAGGCTGGCGAGCTCGTGATTGTGCCGGTTGACGGTCAGCAGCAACGGCCCGGCCGTCGCCTGGCACAACGGGTCGACCCAGGGGAAGGGCGAGGAGTTGGCCGACGTGCGCTCGAAGCGAACATCCCGAAGCCACCGGCCGGAGTCGGCGTCTAGGACGCAGATGCCTCGGCGGGACTGGAACATACCTACGTAAACGCGATCATAGAGGTCGTCATAGGTCAGGCACGCTGGAGTGGCGTCGTCCGTAGTGCCATTGATGATTTCGGCCAACTGCGCATCGGCCAGGTAGCGACGCTGTGCCAGGTCGTAGGTGGCAACGTAGCAATTGGCGTAAGGATAGGGTCGGCCGGCGATGCGCCCGCCGCGCTGAACGCCGATATAGAGCAAGGGGCGAGTCGGATGACGCAACAACGATAGGCAGCCGCGCCCCCCCGTCGGGTAGGGCACCGCTTCGAGCGCGTAGGTCGCGCTATCGATGATGAAAAACTGGTTCGACTTGTTGCTCGCGAAGTAGACCGATTTTTCGTCCACCGACACGGCCAGTTGCCCCTCGCCGCCGCCTGCCACGGGAATGCGTTTGACGATGGCTTGTGTGGCTAAGTCGATGACAAGAAGTACCTCTGAGAATACCTGGCCGACGAAAAGACGGCCATCCGCCAAGGCGAGGCTGCCCGGAGAGTAGGTACGGATCACGCGGGAGCCGTCATGCGGCGACACGGCCTCGTACTTGTCCAGTTCCAGCGTGCGCGTGACGACCTTTCTCGCCGGATCGACGAGGGAAATGCTGCCATCACGCCAGTTGGTGGTGATGAGGGTATCACCCGCGAGCAGCAAGCCGTGCGGTGCGTGATGCGGGAACTGGAAGAACGATGCACTGCCGGACGATACGTCGTGCGCGAGCGGAACTTCCGAGGTCGCCGCGAGCGCGGTCTTCTCGAATTCCTGCAGCGACGTAACCAAGGTGATATTAGTGCCGCGGGCGGCGTCCTGGGCCCCCGACTGGAAGCCCATTTCGCTTACGATGATGCCGCGGTCCGCGCCCAGATCCTCGAGGATGCTCTTTAGGACGAGCACCTTTTCCTTGGTCACTCGGCTCTTCCAGAGCTTGCACTCGATAATCCAGGTGCAAAGGATGCCGGACCGCAAAAAGGTCGCGTGGACATCGATCGCGTGCGACGCGCGCACCCCGGCAACGGTGAGATCGACCTGCGCATTGCACCCCAGCCGGCGAAACACTTCGGCAGTCTCGTTCTGATACACCTTCCAATCCGGCTCGCTCATTCCGCTCCCGTCGACATCAGGCCATGCTGTCATTCTCTCAAAGCGCCTCAGGACGGGCCATAGTGACCGCGCATCGTTAGAGGGCTTAAATGACCTGATTCGTCGCCTCCGCGTTAATCGCATCCATGAATTGCGTGCCCCCATACCGACCCCGTGGTTGCCGGAACAGGCGGCCTTGAAACATCCAGAGAACCCGGCGCGGTTCAGATGTTCGCTTTGGTTTCTGCCGATGCCTCCCTGATGAGCCGTGGAACGTACCGCTTTGGGAAAATGCCGGGCGAGCTATCTAGACTGCGGGGTGCAAACTGATAAGATCAAGCTCACGCCGTTACACTATCCAACGGGCCTGAGCGGTAACGGGCCAGCTTCAGCGGTTGACGGCTGAGATGACCGGAACACCCATCAGCCGGCCCCAGACGGCGGTGGAAGCTGCCTGAATAGCCGGTGCTGCATTCCCCGGCGGTGCCCACCAGGCGTTACTCACGGCAAGGATGAGCGTCGGGGCGGCCGGACTGTGGCCGGCCGCGAGTGCCTCGAGCCACGTCCACGAGAAGAGCTGCTCGGCACAGATCGAGGCCCACACCTGCTGCCCGTCGAGCGCGAAAGTGTGTTGCCACCACGCCGGGCGCAGGCCGTGGATGTGGGTGCTGTGCGACCAAGGCAGCCAGTCCCCGCCGATCAGGACGGCCGCGGCGCGGGTTTGCGGTCGTCGGACCGGGTGCCCCGGCCGCACGGCGACGAGCGCGTCATAGCCGTATGCGGAGGCCCCGATGAGCCACGTGGAATCGTGAGAGACACCCGCGAACTGCATACCATCGGCGATGT
>JAJYVB010000337.1 GCA_021792265.1 Deltaproteobacteria bacterium
GCTTTGAGAAGGAGCCGTGCGAGGCGCGAGATCATCTCGTCGTCCAGAGATAGAAAGCGCGCCACGATCAGGGCTCCGGCCGGCAGGATGGGAAGCAGATAGTAGCTCCGCCGTGAACCTGAAAGCGTGAAAAAGATGAAAGTGGCCCAGAACCACGTCAGGACAAAACGGTCTGAGCTCGCAAGCGGCGCGCGGTCGCGGCCGCCGGGTGCGTGCAGTTCGGCAAGCGCGGCGGGCAGAAAGAGCGACCACGGCGCCATCAGGGCGAAGATAACGTACAGGTACAGATAGACCGGTCCGCGATGGTCGAAAGGATGGAAGAAGCGCACAACATTCTCGCGGTAGACCTTGTAAAGGCCCAGGTAGGAGCCCGTCTGATGCTGCGAGATTGCAAAGGGAATCACGTAGATGAACGCGCCAACTGCGATCGCCACCAACGACCTCGGGTTGAACAGCCAGCGGTTGCGCTCGACGATCCATGAGAGGCGCCGCCTGAGCGTACCGGTCGATATGCCGCTGCGCAGATCGTCCCATCCTGTGCGCAGGCACGAGACGCTGACGATAACCAGACCGGGCAGGGCAAAACCCAGCAGGCCCTTGGTGAGCGAGGTCAGCGCCATCAACGACCACAAGCCAACGACCCACCATCCGGCGGGGCGTTCTTCGTTTTTGAGAAAAAGCAGCAGAGCCGCGAGCTCGCCCGCAACGGTTTCGACGTCAGCCGACGCGTGCCGTGAAAAGAAGACGAAGCTGAAACTGGTGGCAAGGACGAGGCCCGAAAAGAGCGCGGTGCGTGCGTCGTAAAGCCGCTGCGCGATAAAAATCAGGAACAAAACCGCGAGCAGCCCGGCAACCGCGCACGGTATGCGGGCCGCAACCTCGTCCACCTTGCCGGTGAAGACGCTTGCGGCCAGCACGAGCCAGTAGGTACCAAGCGGCTTGTCGTAGTAAGGGCGGCCGTCGATAGTCGGCCAGAAGTAGTTCCCGGTCATCGCCATCTCGCGCGAGATTTCCGCCCATCGGAACTCCGACGCCCAGAGCGCACGTGAACCAAGACGTACGAAGAACAATAGGGCCGCCGGTACGGCGACCAGCAGATATTGCCAAGGCTTGGCGGTTGTACGCCTAAGCATCGCCGAGGCAGTTTGAATTCGAGCCGCGCTTGCGTCCATCGCCGCGATTTTATCGGCTCGCCTTACACTGCCGCTATAAATGCGGATGGGGCAGCGATGAGGGCGCCCTGCCGTTGTCGTACCCTCCGATTCACCCGTGCTAGCATTGGGCTTGTTCTGGTGGCCGGATCAAGCGCCAGGAGTGTGATTTTGGCGAATGCGCCAGGAGCAACGCGATGAGCCAGTGCGAAGGCCCGCCTTCGAAAAGCGATCGTACGCCGAATCGTCTCATTCATGAGCAGAGCCCGTACCTTCGCCAGCACGCCTACAATCCCGTCGATTGGCAGCCGTGGGGCGAGGAGGCGCGGGCAGAGGCCCGCGCGCAGAACAAGCCGATCCTGCTCTCCATCGGCTACTCCGCCTGCCATTGGTGCCACGTGATGGAGCGGGAATCATTCGAAAATGACGAAATCGCGCGCCTGATGAATGAAAACTTCGTACCGATAAAGGTCGATCGCGAAGAACGGCCCGACCTGGACCAGGTCTACATGGACGCGGTTCAGCTCATATCGGGACACGGAGGGTGGCCGCTTACCGTATTTCTTACGCCCGAGGGCGAGCCATTCTACGGTGGCACCTACTTCCCGCCCGAGGACCGCCACGGACTTGCCGGTTTTCCGCGAGTCCTGACAGCGGTCGCGGAAGCCTGGCGTGAACGCCTGGCCGACGTCAACCTCAGCGTTCGGCGGATAACCGATGCGCTCCGGCAGTTAGGGGATCTTGCGCCGTCGGACGCCGAGCCCCGCCGCGGCGTCGCACAGGCGGCTGCCAGCTCGATCGCACGTGCCTACGATAGCGTTCACGGCGGTATCGGCAGCGCGCCCAAGTTCCCCAATCCGGGAGTCTTTTCGTTGTTTCTTCGGACACTCGACGCCGGCCATGACCCGGGTTTTGGCGAGATGGTGCGCCATACGCTCGAACGGATGGCGCACGGGGGTATTTATGACCAGCTCGGCGGCGGCTTCCATCGTTATAGCGTGGACGAACGCTGGCTCGTGCCGCATTTCGAAAAAATGCTCTACGACAACGCCCTGCTGGCGCGGCTCTATCTCGACGCCGGCCGCGTGCTGGGTGAGGAAGAGTTTCTAACGGTCGCGCGCGAGACCCTCGATTACATGCTGCGCGAGATGACGAGCCCGGAGGGCGGCTTCTATTCGAGCCAGGATGCGGATAGCGAGGGCGAAGAGGGCAGGTTCTTCCTTTGGACGCTCGACGAGGTGCGAGCGCGCTTCGGCGCGAGCCTGGCTCCTATCGCAGAGCGCTACTACGACGTGAGCGCCGAGGGTAACTTCGACGGGCGAAACATCCTGCACCGCACCGTCTCAGTGGCCGAGGCCGCACGCCTCTTCGGCAGGCCCGAGGCGGAGATGCGGCAGTCGCTGGACGAAATCCGCCAAAAACTGTTTGCCGCCCGCGAGCGGCGGGTAAGGCCGGGACGTGACGAGAAATGCCTGGCTGCCTGGAATGCGATGGCGATAAGCGCCTTTGCGACGGCGTCGCGGGCGCTCTCCGAGCCGCGCTACCTGGAGGCGGCCCGGCGCGCGGCTGAGTTTGCAGCGCGGAAGCTATGGAAGGATGGCGTCCTTTGCCGATCCTATAGCGAGGGCGTTGCACGTTTTGACGCTTACCTCGAAGACTACGCGCTTCTCTGCGGCGCGATGATAGACCTTTACGAGGCTTCGCTCGATCGCAGCTACCTCGACCGGGCGCGCCAGCTCGCCGACGCGATGCTTGCCCGCTACCTCGACCGCGAGCGCGGCGGCTTCTTTTTCGTCGCCGAAGGCCACGAAAAGCTTATCGTTCGCAACAAGCCCGCCTTCGACGGTGCAACACCTTCGGGCAACAGTGCTGCGGCGATGGCGTTGGTGAGGCTTTACGCCTACCACAGCGACGACCGCTACCTGGACGGGGCGCGCGGGGTATTTCGGCTTT
>JAJYVB010000047.1 GCA_021792265.1 Deltaproteobacteria bacterium
CGCATGAAGCGGTCCCCGGTGCGGACCCACGGGCCGAAAAAGACCTTGTTCGTGGCTGCCCGGTTGTTCCAATAGCCTCCACTGGCCGTGGGACCGCGCACCCACAAATCGCCCGGCTCGCCCACCTCGGCCTCGCGGCCGTTGTCGGCAACCAACCGAATGTCGTAGCCCGCAACCCCCTTGCCGGTGGAGCCGTGCCGAACCTCGCCGGGACAGTTAGTAATGAAATGGTAGAGCATCTCGCTGCATCCGATGCCGTCTAGAAGGTCAATCCCGATGCGTTCCTTCCATTGCCGCGAAACCTTCTCGGGCAGCGCCTCGCCCGCTGACAGGCAAGCTCGCAGCCGCTCGAAGCCAGCTTGGCGGTCCAGACCGGGGTCGGCCAGGATTTTCGCGTAAAGGGTTGGAACGCTATAGAGGATTGTCGGCCGATGCTTGCGCATGACGGACATCACCGACTGCGGCGTCGGATGGGCCGCGGTGAGGACACCGACGGATCCCAGGTGCAAAGGAAAGCTCAGCGAGCTGCCCAAACCGTAAGACGACCACAGCTTGGTCGTGGAAAAAGTAATATCGCCCGGATGTATTTTCAGCAGCCGCTCACCGAAAAGAACCGCCGTATAGAAAGGCGAACCGTGGAGATGGACTGCGCCCTTGGGCCTGCCCGTCGATCCCGACGTGTAAATCCAGAAAGCTACTTCGTCCGCCGAGGTGTCGGCTGCTTCGAGCTGCGGGCTTGCCACAGCCAGGGTCTGGTTCAGGTTTGCGCACTTGGGATGTTTGCCCGCGGTGGCGCCACTGACGAGGACGACCCGCAGGTTCTTCACACGGTCCAGCAGCGGGCGAAACTGCTCGAGCAAGGGCGCCGAAACCACTGCCACACTGGCCCGGCTGTCGCTCAGCGTGAACTCGTAATCGGCCGTCGTGAGAAGGGTGTTCACTGGTACCGCGACCGCGCCAATCTTGATAGCTCCATAGAAGAGCGCGGCGAAGTCGATGCTGTCGTAGAGGCATAGGAGGACCCGGTGCTCAGGCTGCACCCCGAGTTGTTTGAGCGCGTTGCCCGCGCGGTTGACCCGCTCTGCAAGCTGAGCGCAGGTGTAGCTGCCTTCGTCGTCGATGAGGGCAAGCTTGTCGCCCCGGCCCTCGGCTATGTGCCGGTCGACAAAGTAAGCGGCCGCGTTGTAGCGGCGGGGCAACGCCGGCAAGGGCTCGGATATGCTGTTTGCGCCTGCATCAGGCTGAGTGGCGACAAAAGCCGGCAGACTCTGCGAAGTCGTCATTGATCCAAAGGTCCTCCACCTTCGATGAATAAGAAACTGATGCTAACCGGCGCGGCCGGCCCGGCTAGCTAAGATCTTCACGCCCGTGGCCATCGGGGAACTTGGCGTTCTCAATGTTCGAGCGTTTTGGCGGCCCGTGCCTTGCCTTTGGCGCGCTCCGATTCGCTGACAGGTCGAGCTTTCCCCGCCGTTGCCGGAGCGCGCAGTTTGAAGCGTTGAATTTTACCTATAGCGTTGCGAGGCAGGGCGGCGCAGAAATCGATCCAGCGCGGATATTTGAAGGGCGAGAGGCGGCTCTTCACGAAAGCCTTCAGTTCCGAGGCGAGATCGGGCGAGCCATTAATTCCCTCTTGTAGCACGACGAACGCTTTGGGCTTGACCAACCCGTCAGCGTCAGCCGCGCCGACGACGGCGGCTTCGGCCACACTGGGATGGGCGGCCAGGGCCAGCTCGACTTCGTGCGGAGAGACCCAGTTGCCACCGACCCGAAGCATGTCGTCGGCCCGGCCAAGGAAATAGAAATAACCGTCGGCGTCGCGCATCAGCCGATCGCCGGTACGGGCCCACGGACCGAAGAAGACCCTTGTGGTCGCCGCACGATTGTTCCAATAGCCGGCGCTGCACGAGGGACCGGCGACCCATAAATCGCCCGGCTCGCCAGCCCCGGCCTCGCGGCCTCGTTCGTCAAGCAGCACAATGTCGTAGCCGGTAACCGGCTTGCCCACCGAACCCGGGCGCGGACTTTCAAAACAGTCGCAAAGAAAATTATGCAGCAGCTCGGTGCTTCCCATCGCCTCGGCCACATTCGTCCCGAAGCGCTCTTTCCAGCGCGCCAGAACGCTTGACGGCAGCATCTCGCCCGACGAAAAACAGACCCGCAGCCGGTCGAAACCCGCCGACCGATCCAGGCCCGGCTCGGCCAGTATCTTCGCGTACAGTGTTGGGACCGCGTAGAAAACAGTGGGCCGATGTTTGCGCATGATCCGGGCCACCAACTGCGCCGTCGGCAGTTCGGCCGTCAGGATTGCTGTAGCACCTACGTGGAGCGGAAAGCTCAAACTGCATCCCAGGCCAAAAGCGGACCAAAGCTTCGGCCCGGAAAAGCTCAGGTCGGTTGACCTCAGCCCCAGCGTCCGTTCCGCAAACATGACTGCGGTGTAGAAGAGAGAGCCGTGGCGATGGAGCACGGCCTTGGGCGTTCCCGTCGAACCCGACGTGTAAAGCCAGAAGGCAACTTCGTCAGCGAGCGTTTCGGCCGCCTCAAGCTGCGGATTCGCATCGGCCAGTGCCTGGTAAAGTCCAAGGTACTTTTCATGCGCCTCGGGAGCGCCTGCGTTTACCAGCACTCGCTTCAGATTTCCGTTCCGGCCGACCAGCGGCCCGAAGCGCTCAAGCAATGGCGCTGAGACCGCCAGCACGCGCGCTCGGCTATCGCTCAGCATGAAGCCGTAATCCTCAGTGGTGAGCCGCGTACTGACAGCTATCGGTACGGCGCCAATCTTGATAGCTCCGTAAAAGAGTGCCGGGAAGTCAATCGAGTCGAGCAAACACAGGAGCACGCGCTGTTCAGCCCCCACGCCGAGCTGTTTCAACGCGTTGCCGGCACGGCTGACGCGCTCCGCAAGCTCGCCATAGGTGTGGCTGCCGCCGTCGTCTATGAGTGCAACCTGGTCGCTGCGCCCCTCGATCACGTGGCGGTCGACGAAATAGGCAGCCGCGTTAAAGCCGCGCTCCAGGGTTGGTAACGCCCCTCCGAGCGAGCGGTTGGCCTCGGTCGGCAACGATTGCGGCCGCCCCGATCCTGACGTGCCAGACGAGCCTTTCACTTGGCCATCCCCCTTGGCCTGATAGTGCACATAGGAGATAGTTTAACCGGACATCGTTTCCGCATTTTTCATGCCCGATTTCCGCTCCCACTCGCCGCCTAAGTCGGCCTAAACCTTGCGTGTATTCCAGCCAAACCCTTGTCCCGACTTGGCCGAAACTTCGGACGATTTTACCCTTCCCATAGGCTACGTAAGTCGGCTTTTTGCCTCGAGGTCTGGCAATGGCAACCTCGTGTTTCAGCCCGAGTGGCGCTTGAGCGTCTGACTCTTTTGGCTACACGTATGGGTGTTTAGGAGCCAATTTTGATGCGCGCAAGCCTGGCGCGGAGTTCATCCTGGATCCGCTGAGCCACTGGTCGTTCCTGTGCCGTTGCAGGGGGCCGAGAGAGTCTTACTTTGTTCGCTTCTGGTGCCGAAATAACGTTTCGAAAGCTGTAAGGGCCGACTAATGAGCGATCGATAAACGCCGGCTGGCCTAACCAACGGCCGACCAGCAGTTGGTTCGGCGCCCTTGCAGGACGTAAGCCCCGACGGAAAGGCTTTTCAGCGATTCGTTGGTACGTAAGTTGCCTTCTTCCTGCCAAAGCCAGGTTAACAGCGTCGCCGAGGGCCTTTGCGGGACACCGAGAAGGTGTACCCATTTGGGGGAAACGAAGGTCCTCGGCGCAAACCAGTAAAGGGCAAACAGCGAGTTAGGATGAATTTCGAAGACATCATTTACAGCGCCGAAGAAGGCATCGCGACCATAACCATCAACCGACCAAAGAAGCTCAATGCTTTCCGCGCTCAAAGCGTCGAAGAGATGATCGAAGCCTTCAAACAGGCTTGGTGCGACAGTGATGTGGGGGTGGTGATTTTGACTGGGGCGGGTGATCGGGCCTTCAGTGTCGGGGGCGACCAGACCATCCGTAGCACTGAGGGTTACTGGAACCAGCCGGTTCGCTCGGATATCGGGATCAATGTCGAGGAACTCCAATCAATCATTCGCGATATCCCCAAGCCGGTTATCGCCGCGGTGAACGGCTACGCGATTGGCGGCGGCCACGTGCTGCATGTCGTTTGCGACCTGACGATCGCGGCTGACACCGCCCGTTTCGGCCAGGCTGGCCCTCGGGTTGGCAGCGTAGACCCCGGTTTTGGCACCGCCTATCTCGCGCGACTGGTGGGAGAAAAGAAAGCTCGCGAGATCTGGTATTTCTGCCGTCGGTATTCCGCCCAGGAAGCGCTGGAGATGGGCCTGGTGAACAAGGTCGTACCGGCGGAAAAACTGATGGAAGAGGCCCGCGCGTGGGCTCGTGAATTGCTCGCGATGAGCCCCACCGCACTCAAGCTCGCCAAGGTCTCGTTCAATGCCGATACCGAGCACATCCGGGGAATCGGCCAGCTCGGCATGCGGGCCCTGTCGCTCTTCTACGGAACCGAAGAAGCGATGGAGGGGCGCAACGCATTTCTGGAGCGCCGCCCACCCAACTTCGGCAAGTACCGGAAATAATCCGCCGGTGCGGGTGACAGCGGCCGTGTTGGCGCGGGCAACGGGTGGATTTCGGCAGACTCGAACCCGCCGAGGTTAGGTGCAACAAGGGCTAGGAAATGACCAAGCTGGGTATCCTCACTTTCCCGCCTTCGCTGCGGGAAATGGTTCAGCTCGCCCGGGACGCTGATGACGCCGGATTCGATTCGGTGTGGACCGGCGAATACTTCTGCCGCAACGCGTTCACTACCCTAAGTGCGATGGCGCTTGCCACGCGCCGGATCGCCATTGGCAGTGCCATCGCGTACGCCTTTGTCCGGTCGCCGGTCCAGCTCGCGATGGCCGCGGCCGACGTGGACGAGCTGTCGGACGGACGGTTGTTGCTGGGCCTGGGTGCCGGAACCAGGATGCAGAACGAACAGTGGTTCGGCGTTCCGTTCGGAGCGCCGTCGGCCAAAGTCGGAGAGATTCTGCCCATAGCGCGAGGCCTCTGGTCGCATAAGGAAGGGGCTTTCTCCTATCAAGGCCGTTATTACCAACTGTCGATTCCCAATTTCGCGCGGGTGAGCCAGGCGCGGGACAAAATACCGGTATACCTTGGAGCTGTCGGCCCCCGGATGCTCAAGCTGGCAGGGGCATCGGCGGACGGTTTTATCGGACATCCCACGTACACTCGCTCGTATTATCGTAAGGCGGTTCTGCCGCTGGTTGAGCAAGAGATGAGGCAAGCGGGGCGGCGGACTGGCGAGGTCGAACGCGCACTCACTATCGTCACAATTATCAATCGAGACAGCGCTACAGCACGTTACGAGGCGGCGAAGCGGCTTACGTTTTACTACGTTGCTCGACCCTTCCACGCTATCCTGGACTTCCACGGCTGGGAGCAGGAGAAGCAAGCGATCCTCGCCGCCTGGCGCTCGATTGACCCGCAGCGGGCAGCCGACGCGATCAGCGCACGAATGAGAGACGAGGTGCTGGTGTTAGCGGGCAATCCGGACGAAGTTCGCCGCCAATGGAAAGAACTCGACGGTTTGGCCGATCATGTTTTGCTTCTGGCGCCGGCTCCCTACGACGGTTTGGGATTCGACGCCTACGCAGAGAACTACCAGGCTATCCTGGAGTTGTTCGGGCGCAAGAAGACAGGTGCGCAGACCGCGCCAATCGTGTCAAATCAACCTTGAAACAAGGGCAACCGCGAACGACCCCGACGGGAGCATCGACAAGGAGGAAAAGCGCAGGCTGACCGGCCCATCAAGCAAGGATTTTATCCGGTCCCGGCGCGCGAAAGGTTAAATGAAAAGCGGAATAACCCCCGGAATGATCGCGACGCGGCGCCTTACGGTCGATCGGCCGCGCACGGTGGATTTTCTCGGTGAGGAACTGCGTCTGTACGCAACGCCGGAGCTTATCCGGGATATCGAGACTACGTGCCGCGAGTTCCTGCTTGGTTTTGCCGATCCCGGCGAAGACTCTGTCGGCACGGGCGTGAGCGTGGTTCACTCGGGCGGCACACTTCTGGGCAGCCCGGTTGAGATAAACGTGACGGTGAAAGAGGTAAATGGCCGCCGGGTACAGTTTTCGGTTGTGGCGCGCGACGATAAGCAGGAGATCGGGCGAGGCGAGCACGGCCGGGCGATCGTCGAGACCGAGAAGTTACGCGCACGGCTTGCCGCGTTGAAGGCATCCTAAAGCTCACGCCTGCGTGTTGCCGGAGCGATGCGAGAACGGAGATTTTGACACTCCGGGGAATTTGATGCTCGGCATCCTGCGAAAAACCGGATTCCTTCCGCCAATTCTCTTCGTTCGAGTGGATTACGAGCAGGTCTGAGCGCGGGCGAATCGGAGGTCGTAGCGTGAAGGAAATCCGTTTTCACGGCAGAGGCGGGCAGGGCGTCGTTACTGCAGCCGAAATCCTGGCCGCAGCGTTCGTGCGCGAGGGCAAGTTCGCAGCCGCCTTTCCGATGTTCGGCTTTGAACGGCGCGGCGCCCCGCTGACGGCGTTCCTGCGCTTTGCGGCCGAGCCCATCCGCGAGCGGACTCAAATCTATACGCCCGACTGCTGTGTCGTGATCGACCCGGCACTGGCGCGTATGCCTGACACGTATCAGGGGCTTCGTCCCGGTGGCGTCGTGGTGATAAACGGCCCCGGGTCGGCGCTGCCAGCCGGTGTTGCGGCCGGTATCGTTGCGGCGTTGCCGGCAAGCGCGATCGCGCTTGAGGAACTAAGACGCCAGGCAGCGAATACCGCGATGTTGGGCGGGCTCGCGCGGGCGACCGGCTGGATAACGCTCGCCTCGATACTGGGGGTTCTCGCCGACTATTTCACTGGCGCTGCGCTGGAAGGCAACCGTAGAGCCGTTCAGCGAGGCTACGACGAGGCGGTCGTGCGCGAAGTACGGGAGGCAGTCTATGCAGTTTCGTAGCCGCTTCGAGGGCCCTTGGGCCGAGCCGGATTCACTCTACAGTGTTCGCTCGGGCGACTGGCGGCAGATGCGCCCTGTCACCCAGGAAACGCGATGCTGCCGGTGCGGACTCTGCTACCTCTACTGCCCGGCCGGATGCATCACAGACCGAGTCACCCACTTCGAGGCAGACATGACCTTCTGCAAGGGCTGTGGCCTATGCGCCTATGTCTGTCCGGCGGCGGCGATCGGCATGCGCGATGAGGAGCAATACCGATGAACAATGGCGCTGCCCGCCTGCTTGACGGGAACAAGGCTGCTGCGCACGCTGTCCTGCTCTGCCGGCCTGACCTCGTCGCGGCGTACCCGATTACGCCGCAAACGCCGCTTCTCGAGCAGCTCTACAAGTTCAAGGCCGAGGGGCGGCTTGTCGCAGAAACCGTTGAAGTCGAGGGGGAGAACTCGGCGCTCAGTGCCGCGATGGGTACCACGGTTGCCGGTGGGAGGGCGTTTACCGCGACCTCGTCGATGGGACTCACCTTCATGTACGACGCCTACCTGTTCGCCTCCGGCACCCGCGTGCCTGTCGTGATGGTCATCGCGATGCGCGAGCAGACTGCGCCGACCACGGTCTCGTGCGGGCAGCAGGACCTGATGATGGTGAAGGAGGGCGGGTGGATCCAGCTCGTATGCGAGAGCTGCCAGGAGATTTTGGACTCGATCATCGTGGCCTACCGCCTGGCGGAAGATCCGCAGGTACAGCTCCCGGTCAACGTTTGCTACGAGGGATACTATCTGTCCCATCTTTCCGAGGCTGTAAAGGTTCCCTCCCAAGAGGCGGTCGACCAGTTTCTTGAGCCAGTGCGCGCCAACGGCAATCAGCGTCCGGTCCTCAGTACTGAGCATCCTATGACTTACGGCACCTTTGTCGTTGGCGATCTGTACGCCGAGTACCGTTACAAGCACTGCCAGGCGATGCAGCGCGCAGCCGGCCTGCTCGACTCGCTCGATGGCGCATTTGCCGGCGCATTTGGACGGTCCTACGGCGGCGCTCTCGAGCCCTACCGCGCTGACGACGCCGAATTCCTGATGGTCACGATGGGAACGGCAAGCGGCACCCTCAAGGGGGTCGTCGATCAGTTGCGCGGGGAGGGCGTCGCTGCGGGACTGGTAAGAATCCGGATGTTCAGGCCGTTTCCGCGCCGCCAACTGGCTGAGTTGATGCGCGGCAAGCGGGCGGTGGGCGTGGTCGATCGCTCGGTGAGCTTCGGTTGGGACGCGGGCCATCTGTTCATCGACGTGAAGGCGGCGGCGCAGGACCTCGAGCGGCGCATCCCGATCGTCAGTTTCATTGGTGGCCTGGCAGGGACCGACCTGCGCCATGATCTGCTGGAGGGTGCCGCGCGCGCGACTCTCGCCCGCGGCCGCGGCGAGCCGGGCGAAGAGGTCGTCTGGCTTGGGCTCGAATAGGACCATGAACTCCATACGCCAACATGTGATTGTGGGTGCAGGAACTGCGGGGATTTCGGCCGTCGAGGCGCTTCGAAAAGCGCCCTCGGACGATTCCATCACGCTCATTTCGGCTGAGTCCGACGCGCCTTACTCACCGACCGTGCTACCGCATCTTCTGGCCGGCAGGATCGACGAGCGTCAGGTCGCGCTTCGTTCGGCGGACTTCTTCGACCGCGCTCGATGCCGGCTGATGCTCGGCAGAACGGTAACCGGGTTGGACGCTGAGCGGCGAACCGTAAGCCTCGACGACGGCTCGCGGGTCAGCTTCGACCGCCTGCTGCTCGCCGTAGGATCGGAGCCGCTGATGCCAAAGATCGAGAACCCGGACCGGGTCGAGTGTCTGAGCTTTACCCGGATCGGCGATTTGCGAACGCTGCGCACACGGCTCAAGCGCGGATCGAGGGTTGCGATTCTGGGCGCGGGTCTGATCGGTATGGAACTGGCCGATGCTCTAGCCCATCTGCCACTGGGAATCCGGGTGCTCGTGGTCGAGCAGGAAAAGCAGGTTCTGCCGCGCACCTTCAACGAGACCCTGGCGGACGAAGTGCTCGAGCTGTTCCAGAACAAAGGGGTTGCGTTCGCACTCGGAAGGCGGGCGGCGGCGCTCGAGAAGACTCGCGACGGTATCGCGGTCACGCTCTCCGACGCAAGCGCCCACGTGGTTGACCTTGTAGTCGCGTGTGTCGGCGTGCGGCCGCGGATTGGGTTTTTGGCCGGTTCCGGAGTGGCGGTTGGCCGCGGGATTCTGGCCGACCGGCGGATGGCGACGAATTTGGCTGGGATTTACGCGGCGGGTGACGCGGCCGAGGGATTTTCCGCCGACGGTGCTGCCGGATGCCATCCCGTGCTTCCGACGGCCGCTGCTCAGGGCCGAGTTGCGGGCGCCAACATGGCGGACCGTCCTGCTGGGCACGAAGGATGGCTGCCGGCGAACTTTTTCAATTTCTTTGGCAAGGTTGCGGTCTCGGTTGGCGACGCCAGCGCAGGACCGGAACGTGAATCGCTAAAGCGCAGTAATGGCGCAGGTCATGCGGAGCTTTTTTTCGAGGGCGAGCGCCTGGTGGGCGCCAATTTCCTCGGCGTCCCGACAGATCCCGGTTCGCTTTCGATGCTCATCAAGAAGCGAGTTGCGGTCAAAGAACATCGAGAATTGCTGCTCAACCGGCCGCTTGAGGCCAGCCGCTGGCTCGCGGCCAGGGCTCAGCGGGGAGAGCGAGTGAAATGAGCCTACAGACGGTTCCCGTCGTTCGGGACACGCTCGCGATCGATTTCGGCGCCTGCCCGCCGGGATGCAGCGAGTGCGTCAAGGCCTGTGAGCAGCATCGATCAGTCGCGCGAATCGCGACGCTCCACCTGCCCGAGGTCTCTTTTCATGGCGCAATAACCTGCCTCCAATGCAGTGAGCCTGCATGCCGGGACGCTTGCCCAACCGGAGCGATTTCCAGGGACGACGCGGGAGTGGCGCGGCTGGATCGTGGGCGGTGCGTTGGATGCGGCGCATGCGCGATTGCATGCGAGTGGGGCGGAATCAGCTTCGACTTCGGCACGATACGCGCGGCTAAGTGCGACACCTGCGACGGTGATCCGGCCTGCGCGCGCGCCTGTCCCACGGACGTACTGCGCTGGGTCGAGAGCAGGCGGCTTTTCGAGCGCTTCAGCCACCCCGATCCTTTCACCAAGGGCGCCAGCCTGTGCCCCGGATGCGCCGGCGAGCTCGGATTCCGTCTGGCCTTCCGCGTCATCGGAGACGATGCTGTCGTTTTTGTTGGGCCCGGATGCGCCTGCGCGCTCGCCAACGGTCTCGGTGCCGAAGCTACCACCCGGCTGCCAAGCGCGATGGCCCTGATGACCAACATACCGTCGTTGATGACCGGCGTGGCGCGGCGACTGAGACAAACCGGCAAGCGGACGCGATGCGTAGCGTTCGTTGGCGATGGCGCCACTGCCGACGTGGGGTTTCAGCCCCTGTCGGGTGCGGCCGAACGTGGCGAACCAATCGTTTACATTTGCTACGACAACGAAGGGTACATGAACACCGGCGTCCAGCGCAGCGGTACGACTAGCCACGGTGCGCGGACCATGACCAGCCCGGCCGGGCCGCGATTAAAGGGGAAGGGCCAGCCAGCCAAGGAAGTGCCTCTGATGATGGCCTTTAACGGGGCCGCCTATGTGGCCACCGCGAATATCGCTTATCCCGAAGACTTCGAGGCCAAGCTGCGGCGTGCACTGGACGTCGAAGACGGACTTTCTTACCTGCATCTCTACTCGCCTTGTTATGTCGGGTGGGAATCGCCGATGGATTCGGTGCTCCAGATCTCCCGCCGTGCAGTTGAAACCCGCATGTTTCCAATGTGGGAGGCCGACCACGGTAAATTCCGTATCACCCACCCCGTAGACCAGGCACGGCCAATCGAGGAATTTACGAGCTTGATCGGCCGTTTCCGCCATCTTGGCCACGACGACCTGAAAATGCTGGCCGAAGAGGCTCAAGCCAGGTACCGCCGTATAGAGGCGCTTTGTCAGGCTATGCCGTTCAACGGCCGTTAGCCCTATCTGGCTCAAAAAGCGGCAGAAGTTGTAGCCAACGGAAACACCCCGATCCGGTCTTCGCGTTTTTCGCCGGTTCCCGTGTAGGTCACAAAATCGTAGCGCTGTGACTCACACTGCCGCTAACAACGCGGCATCGTAACGGGACCTGCCGCTACAAAGCCTTCTTTGTGGGGCATGCAAGCCAAAGCGCGCCGACAGCACGAAATTGGCACAAGTCGTGCTGTTTCCGGGCTCGACAATCTAGCGATACGCGCTTGTATCCAGGGCCATAGTTGGGTTTTACCAACGAGGAAGAATATCCCTCGGACCGCATTTGTGCGGTGGGGACCTCGGGTGGTTCTGAACGCTTCCGCAAGCAGCGTTAGCGAAGCAACAGGGGGCGTTTTAGCGCTCCGGAGTGGTGTTCGATGAGTGAACCAGGACGGAAAATTCTCGTCAGCTTGCGAGTGAACGGCAGCGACATCGAGTGCGCAATAGTCCCAAGCAAGACGCTCCTGGAAGTCTTGCGCGAGGATCTTGGGCTCACGGGCACCAAGCATGGCTGCGAACTGGGTCATTGCGGGGCCTGTACGGTGCTTATTGACGGACAACCAACTCTTGCCTGCCTGACGCTGACTCTCGAATGCGAAGGCCGCGAGATCAGGACGATCGAGGGCCTGGCCGGCGACGGTGAACTTCATCCGCTGCAGCAGGCCTTCGTCGAGACCGGCGCGGCGCAATGCGGTTACTGCACCGGAGGGATTCTGATGACCGCTTCTGCGCTGCTCGAGCGCAAGGCCGATCCCAGCGATCAGGAAATCAGGAGCGCTCTTGCCGGCAACCTCTGCCGATGCACCGGGTACGTCAAAATCATCGACGCCGTCGCGCTTGCCGCCCGGCGGATGAATGGAGCAGCCTGATGGACGACCTTCGCAGGGTATCCACTGCCACCAATCCCGATTCTGAGGCGTACGGGTTTACGCCCGACCGCCCGGTAACCACTATTGCAATCCCGGCGCCGCCCACACGGCCCGAAAAGCCCGAAGGCTTGTCGGTCGTCGGCAAGTCTCTGCCCAAGGTTGACGCCTACGTAAAGGTGACCGGCTCGCTCAAGTACGCCGACGACATCGTCCTCGCGCGGACCGTGTTCGGGCGGATGGTTCGCAGCCCGCACGCCCACGCGCGGATAGAGCGCGTCAACGTGGAACGTGCGCGCGCCCTGCCGGGCGTGGTCGCGGTCGTCACTGGCGACGAGATCCCTGTGCTCTACGGCCACCTGCCTTCGAGCCCCGACGAGACAGCGCTCGCGATCGACAAGGTGCGCTACGTCGGCGAACCGGTGGTCGCTGTTATCGCCGAAGACGAGCTTACCGCCGAGGAGGCCCTCGAACTGGTCGAGGTCGAATATGAGCCCCTCGATTCGGTGATGAGTATCGAAGATGGGCTGCGCGACGACCTCAACAAGATTCACGAGGACAGCCGCAAGCGCGCGAATATCCATAAGGAAGTACACCTCGAATTCGGTCCGGTGGCGGAGGGGTTCGCCGGCGCGGACCGGATCTTCGAAGACGAGTACTTCTTCGACGGCAACACGCACGCCCCGCTCGAGCAGCACTCGGTGCTGGCCAACTGCGAGCTCGACGGCAAGATAACGATATGGTCGTCAACGCAGAATCCCCACTATCTGCATCGGGTAATGGCGTCGGTGCTGGGTATGCCGGCGAGCCGTCTGCGAATCGTAGCTTGCCCGGTGGGCGGCGGCTTCGGCGCCAAGACTGACGTCTTCAACCACGAGGTAGTCGCGGCCTATGCGTCGCGCAAGCTGGGGCGCCCGGTAAAGTTCACGCTCACCCGCGAAGAGGTTTTCTACGCTCATCGCGGGCGCCATCCCGTGCTCATGAAGCTGCGCACCGGGGTGCTGCGAGACGGAACAATCACCGCAGTCAAACTGGATACCTGGCTCGACGGCGGCGCCTTCAGTTCGTACGGAGTCGCGTCCACTTACTATACCGGCGCACTCTTGCCGGTTACTTACAAAATTCCCGCCTTTACGTTCAACGGCGTCCGCGTGTTTACCAACAAGCCGCCGTGCGGTCCCAAGCGTGGTCACGGCACTCCGCAGCCGCGCTTCGCTTTCGAGTGCCAACTCGACAAGATCGCCGATGAGCTCGGGCTTGACGCTGCCGAGTACCGCCGGCGGATCGCAGTGGAACCCTATTCGACAACCGCCAACCAGCTTCGCATCACCAGCTGCGGGCTCGACCAGTGCATCGAAGCGGTCAATACCCGTGGCGGCTACAGCGCCAAGCACGGCAAGCTTCCGTACGGCAAGGGAATCGGGATCGCCGCCAGCGCCTACATCACCGGGGCCGGGATGCCGATCTATCGCAACGCGATGCCGCACTCGGGAGCGATCGTCAAGGTTGACCGCAGCGGCGGGGTGACTGTTTTCTGCGGCGTAAGCGACTGCGGCCAGGGCTCGACCCATATGCTGGCGACGGTCGTCGCCGAGGCGCTGGGCGTCGACATAATGGACGTCCAGGTGTTCATGGCCGACACCGACCTGACGCCGGTCGATCTCGGCTCGTACTCCAGCCGCGTGACCTTCATGGCCGGTAACGCGGCGCGTTATGCCGCCGAGTCGGTGCGCGAAAAACTTGCTGCCGTGGCTGGCCCGAAGCTGGGAATTCCTCCCGAGCGCTGCGGCTTCGCCCGCCGGCGCGTTTTCGATCGCGACGATCCCGGCCATGGACTCCCGTTGCTCGAAGTTTTCCAGTTGGCCGAAGCCCATTACGGCACCCTTGCCGGAGTCGGTTCCTATACGCCTCCCGAAGGGATCAAGGGCGATTTCAAGGGCGCTGGCGTGGGTCCTTCGCCAGCCTATACCTACAGCGCATGCGTCGCCGAGGTTGACGTCGATGCGGAAACCGGCGAGGTCCGCGTTGAGCGGATTGTGCTGGCACACGACTGCGGGCGCGCGCTCAATCCCGCCGTGGTCGAGGGCCAAATCGAAGGCAGCGTATACATGGCCTTGGGCGAGATCCTGATGGAACGGTCGGAGTATCGCGGCGACCTGCACAAGTACCCGAACCTGCTCGAATACAAAACGTTGATGAGCGTCGACATGCCGGTCATCGAAACGATCATCATCGAAACCGACGATATCGAGGGGCCATACGGCGCCAAAGAGGTTGGCCAGGGCGCGCTGCTGCCGGTAATTCCGGCGGTGGCCAACGCCGTAGCCGACGCCGTCGGTGTGCGAATCAATGCAAATCCGCTGACACCGTGGGCGGTGCTCAAGGCGCTGGAAGAGAAGCGCACTGCCAGCAAAGCCGGGCACGCCAGCGGCGCAGCGTCGCGAGAAGGGGCCGAACTGCCATGATGCGACTGCCACGTTTCAGTTACCGCCGTCCGCAAACGGCCGCCGAGGCCGTGGCGATTCTCGCCGCTTCAGGACCGGACGCTCTGGTGGTGGCTGGCGGCACCGATGTTTATCCGAACATGAAGCAGCGCCTGCTCAGGCCCAAGGTGGTTGTGGCCCTGCGGGGCATACCGGGCCTTGGACAGATCGAGTACGACGATCGCCAGGGGCTGCGCCTCGGCTCGATGGTCACGCTGCGCGAGATTGCTGAGCACCAGGACATACGGCGGCTCTATCCGGCGCTTGCCAGCGCCGCGGAGTCCGTTTCGACCCCGCAACTGCGCACAATGGGTACCATCGGGGGCAACGTCTGCCTCGATACGCGATGCAACTACTACAACCAGGACCTCGACTGGCGCGAGGCGCTGGGTTTCTGCCTGAAGAGCGGCGGCGACATATGCCGGGTCGCGCGCAGCAGTCCCACATGCCGGGCAATCAACTGCTCGGATACGGCGCCCGTTTTGCAGGCGTTCGGCGCGTCGATCGTAGTCACCGGACCGCACGGCGAGCGGCGGGTGAGGCTGGAAGATTTCTACGTGGACGACGGGATCCAGCGGTGGAACAAGGCTGCGGACGAAATCGTAACCGGGATTGCCGTGCCGCCGCCGGCCCCGGGCACGCGCAGCGTCTACCTGAAGCTCAGGTCCCGATCGTCGGTGGATTTCCCGCTGCTGGGCGTGGCATTGGTGGCTGAGCTTGACGGACGGGGAGTGTGCAGAGGTGCGAAGATGGTGCTGGGAGCGGTTGCCCCGCGGCCGCTCGAAATAACGGCTCTCGCGGAGGCGCTGGTGGGCAGCCGTCTCGACAAAGCGGCTATCGAGCGCGCGGCGCGGGCAGTGTTCCTGGCAGGCAAGCCGCTCGACAATACGATTGCGACCATTTCGTATCGCAAGCGGATGCTTGCCGTTTACGCGCGCCGCGCAATCGCACAAATCGCCGCAGCAGCTTGAGTGTCACGAACGGTTTGCGCTGACCTGAAACGCACAAGTTTCCGGAGGCCGGCAAGCCTACC
>JAJYVB010000338.1 GCA_021792265.1 Deltaproteobacteria bacterium
CGTATTTGATATCCAGCGCAACCCGCTAGCCAATCGAGCGGCAGCAGTGGCGCTTGCCCACCTCATCGAGGGGGTAGACGTGTTGCACCTTCACGGCCTTTGGGATCCGTTGCCGTGTATGGCCGCGCGGATTGCACGGAAACACCGGAAACCGTATGTCGTGTCGCTGCACGGTATGCTCTTGGAGCGCAGCATCGCGCACCACCACTTGCGTAAGCGGCTATTTCTTGCTGCTTTGGGAAACCGTGTTTTGCGGGGTGCTACAGCTTTACACTTTACGACGCAGGCGGAGCTTGATCAAGCGGTGCCGTTGCTTCCAAAGGGGCCAGAGCGGGTGGTTATCCCGTTGACCATCGAGAGCGGTTTGCTGGATAATCAGCCTGATGCCAACCGGTGGCGGCAATATTTTCCGGAACTTCCGGATACTTGGCCGCGGTTGCTATTCCTCTCCCGGATCCACCCGGTCAAGAATCTTCCCTCGCTCATTGCCGCGCTGCCGCCGCCGGTCGGCTGGCGTGTGGGCTTCGGGGTGGGAGCCGTGGCGGCGCTCATCTTCGCCTGGGCCCGCCGCTTCGTGCCGGAGAGTCCGCGCTGGCTGTGGATCAAAGGCTGGCGCGCCAAGGCCCGGCGCGTGGTCGCCGAGATAGAGGCGGCCAGCGGCGTCCGGACCCCGGGGCTGACGACGCCCGAAGCCGGTCTGCCGGAGGAAGGCGACGTGCAGCCAAGGGCCACCTTTTGGCGGGATGTGCACACTCTCTTCCGCCGTTACCCGGGCCGGGTGGCGCTCGGCGCCCTGCTGCTCGCTTCAGGAGTTGCGCTGCCGAGCGCGGCCGCGCGGGAGTGAAAACAATGGCGTGGCTCGCGGCCTTTCATTTGCTCGGGGTGATTTTCTGGGTAGGCAGCCTGCTGGTGATAACCCGCTTGCTGGCGTTGGCCGGAGGCGAGGCCGGAATGGTGCGCCAGCGGATGGTTGCCGCTTCGCGCCGGCTGCTCGTCGGAGGCGCCAGCACCGGTGCTGCGATCACGATCGTCTTCGGGACCGCACTCGTTACAGCTCATCCCAAAACGCTCGCCGCCGGCTGGTTCCATCTGAAGCTCTTCCTGGTGCTGGTGTTGGTGGCCGTGCACTTCTGGATTTATCGCAAGCTCACCGTGCGCGAAGGGGAACTGTCCCCGGCCGACGCCAGGCGATTTTCCACGCTGCACGGCGCTATCGGACTGTTGCTGCTGGGAATCCTGATCCTGGTCCTCGTCCAACCGTTTTAGGCTGGCGGCCCGCTTGCGCGAGCGGTGGCTGCCATGGGCTGAGGCGGCCGCGTGGTCGATAATCGCGCCTCAGCGCCCTGCAACAGATGCGGGATGCTGCTGGGTAAGGCAGTGGACGGCGCCCAGACCCCATACCAGGTCCAGCGACTCAACGCCGACCACGCGTCGGCCGGGGAAAAGACGCGCAAGCACCGCGGCCGCCTTCGCGTCCGTCTCGCATCCGAAGGTCGGCATCACAACGCCGCCGTTGACCACGTAGAAGTTTGCGTACGAAGCCGGAAGCCGCGTCCCTTCGTAAAACAGCGCCGGCGGCATCTCGAGCGTTTCGATCCGGTAAGGTCGTCCCTCGCGATCGCGCAGCGCTGCCAGCCGCTCATGGTTGTCGCGCAGCAAAGCGTAGTTGGGATCGGCCGGGTCGTTTTCGGTCACGGTCACGATCGTCCGCTCGTCGGCGAACCGGGCTATGTCGTCGATATGGCCGTCGGTGTCGTCGCCAACGATCCCTTCTCCCAGCCAATGAACCGTCTCGGCGCCGAAACAGAACTTAAGTGTCGTTTCGATCTCAGTACGGGAAAGCCCGGCGTTGCGGTTGGGATTGAGCAGGCACGATTCGGTTGTTAGCAGGGCGCCGGCACCGTTGACGTCGATTGAGCCGCCCTCCAGCACCATGCCGACCGCTATCAGGTCGAACCCGTAATGTTGTGCAAGCCGTTCAGGCACCGCGTCGTCGAGATCGGCCGGACCGTACTTGCCACCCCACGAGTTGAAGCGAAAATCGAGGGCCAACTGTGCAGGAGCACGTTCGCCGCCTGCCCAGCGGTTTACAATGATGGGCCCGAAGTCGCGAATCCACGAGTCGTTGGTCGCAATCGTGACGAACTCGACTCTTGCCAGAACCCGCGCCATGCCCGCCCGCGCCAACGCCTCCGCAACCATGAGCCGCGCCGAAGCGGCCGCCGCGTCGTCATTGACCAGCAGCCGGACGGGCTCGAACTGCGCGATCGCCGCGACCATCCGGGCGTAAACTGGCGGGATGCTCTCGAACTTGCCGGGCCAGGTGTCGCGATTATGCGGCCACACAAGGTATGTCGCCTGATGAGGCGCCCATTCCGGCGGCATCCGGTAACCGGCAAGCCGGCTGCGTAGATCGGCTGCGAGCGCGGGCACGGGCTACGATCGGAAGCGGCGCGCGAGGTCCTGGTAGGCGTCGATCCGGCGGTCGCGCAAAAACGGCCAGTGCCGACGGGTCGTTTCGACCAGCGTGCGATCGCATTCGACGAGCATCAGTTCCTCGCGGTCGCATCGGGCGCGGGCGATGACCTCGCCGAAGGGGTCGGCGACGAACGAGCTGCCCCAGAATTCGAGCCCCTCCTCGGTGCCGACGCGGTTGACCGCCGCGACGAACATCCCGTTGGCAATTGCGTGGCCCCGCTGGATGGTTTCCCACGCTTCGCGCTGACGGCGCCGGGCGGCTTCGGGCTCGCCGCTCGCCCATCCGATCGCCGTCGGATAAAAGAGGACCCAGGCGCCGTCCAAGGCTACGGCGCGCGCGGCCTCCGGAAACCACTGGTCCCAGCAGACCAGCACGCCAACTCGCCCGGCGGCGGTTTCGTGCGCGCCGAAGCCGAGGTCGCCCGGCGCGAAGTAAAACTTCTCGAAGTAGCCCGGATCGTCGGGAATATGCATCTTGCGGTAGAGGCCGGCGATTTTGCCGTCGGCGTCCAGAATTACGGCGCTGTTATGGCAAAGCCCTGGCGCCCGTCGTTCGAAGAGCGAGGCAATGATCACCATCCGGTTGCGCGCTGCCGCGGCACCCAGCGCTTCGGTACTC
>JAJYVB010000339.1 GCA_021792265.1 Deltaproteobacteria bacterium
AGGCCGCAAGCGTTTCGGTCGCCCGACGCTTGAGTGGCAGGAGCTTCACCGCTCAGCCTTCGCGCTCCTCAGCCTCCCGGCGCAGCATTACACGCCTGACCTTGCCCGAGGCGGTGCGCGGCAGCGTATCGGCAAAGCGGATTGTCCCGGGCACCTTGAAGCCAGCCAGCCGCGCCGCACACCACTGCTGCAGTTCCACGCCGCTTACCGGCACCCCGTCGCGCAGGACGACGGCGGCTTCCACGCGATGTCCCCAAAGCGGATCGGTGCAGCCGTAAACTCCGGCCTCCGCGACCAGGGGATGCGCGAGCAGCACCGCCTCGACCTCCGCCGGATATACGTTCTCGCCGCCGGTAACGATGAGATCGTTTCGCCGGTCGTCGATATAGAGATACCCAGCCTCGTCGAAGTGGCCGATATCGCCAGTGTAAAGCCATCCGTCGCGGATGGCGGCACGCGTGGCTCCTTCGTCGTCCAGATAACCCGCCATCACTGACGGCGCGCGCACTACCACTTCTCCGCGTCCCTCAGCGTCTGCGTTCACGATTTCGATCGAAACGCCGGGCAGCGGAAGGCCGCAACTCGCAGGCCGAACGGGAGCCTCCTCAGGCAATGCCGTCACCACTTGCGACGCCGTCTCAGTCAAGCCATAGGTGGGCGCAACGGGCACGCCCAGGCGCAACGCACGCTCGACGAGCGCCGGAGCAACCGGGCCGCCGCCCGTCAGAACGCAGCGCAGAGTGGCCGGATAGCGCCGCTCGCCGTTATCGTCGAGCATCCGCGTAAGCATCGTTGCCACTACCGACACCAGCGTGACCGCGCGGGTCCTTATCGCACTATTGGCGCGGCGCGCGTCGAAGCCCCGTTGTAGCACCACGCTGGCACCGTCGATTGCGCTACGCAGGATGATCGACAGTCCTCCCACGTGATACAGGGGCAGCATAGCGAGCCATACGTCGGAAGGCTCGGCTCCGAGGTTCGCGCGCGACGCGATCGCGCTTGCGAAATGATTTCCGTTGGTCAGCATCGCCCCTTTCGGCGTGCCCGTCGTGCCGGAGGTGAAGATGATCGTGTGCACCGCTTCGGCTGAGACAGGCGCGATCGCTGGAACCGCATGAGCCGCCAGCGCGTCGAATTCGGCGTGCGCTTCTACAAGCCGGGGCCCCGCGCCGTATAGCCCTCCAACCGCATCGCGGTAGCGAAGGTCGTAGATAACAGCCCGCGGCCGCGCGGCGCGCAGCAGCGCCGCAATTTCAACAGGTGCGAGCCGTGTGTTGATCGGGACCAACGCAGCACCGATACGCTGCGCGGCGTGGATCAACTCGACCGTCCGTACCGAAGAGTCCATCAGTAGTGCGACCCGATCGCCCGCGCGAACTCCTGTCCCGGCAAGCCGTGCGCTCGCGCGTTCCGCGCGCTGTGCCAATTCGGCAAACGACAAAGTCTCGCTTTCGCACAACAGAGCGAGCTTGTTGGGCTCGCGCCGGGCGCGATCCCATAGCCAGGGAAGTTCCGTTCTAACGATGGGGTCCGATGAGGCCACGTTCTCAGCTCTCCGAATGCCGAAGCGATACGTTAAGACCCGGACCGCATGGCGCCACCCAAGGCGCGTCATGCGCTGAGCCGCCTTCGCCGAAGCCGCCGGTCAGCGCAAATCCGAAGCTCGCGCCGCCCAAGCCGGCCGCCGGCCGCGCAGCCGCAACCGCGGCCGCAAGATGAATCGCGGCGCTCATCCCGACCGAGCTTTCTATCGAATCGGTGACCACAATCTTAGCGACACCTGCCGCACGCGCTGCCCGGGCTATTTCCAGGCATCTGGAGGGACCGCCAAGGCGCGCCGCCTTGAGCACGATTACCGGCGCCGGTCCGCGCTCGGCGCAAAACGCCTCCAGGCCGGTAACGGAGCCAACCGATTCGTCAAGCGCCAGGGCGATGCCGGCGGCGTCGCGCAAGCGTGCCAGCTCGGCCGGCGAGCAAGACCCAAGCGGCTCTTCGACGAACTCGATTTTCTCGGGCCCGAAGGCATTCAGGGCGGAAACGGCCTGCCCGAAGCTCCAGGCGCGGTTCGCGTCGAGCCGAATGAAGCTGCTCGCGCCTGTCGCGCCACGCAGCGCGTTCAGGTTTGCAAGATCATCCTCAAGTGCTCCAGCGCCCACCTTGAGCTTGAAGACAGTGTAGCCGCGTTCGAGCGCGACCAGCGCTTCGCGCGCAACGTTCTCAGGAGTTTGTGACGTAAGGAGCGTGGATACGGGGACTGGCGCCTGCGAAGCAGCGCCCAGAATCGCCGCGACGCCAACATCGCGCGATCGCGCCTCAAGGTCCAGAAGCGCGGTGTCCAGCGCGCACGCGGCAGCAGGCGTCAGGCATCCGGCAGCGCCTTCACCCAGCACGGCGCTGCGCAGCACGGCAGCGTCGCGGCAGCCCTCCAGCCTCGTGACGATCGCTTCGAGCGCGGCACGCGTTTCCGCCAGCGGGCGCCCGTCGATCCAGTAGGCGGGGCTGGCCTCCCCCAAGCCAACTTTGCCGCAATCGCCAACCAGTTTCAGGATGAAACCTTCCCGCGTCGCGACTCGTCCTTGCGACGTGTTGAGCGGCGGACGGAGCGGGGCGGAAAATGGAATGATTTGGGCGCCGACGAGCCTCATGTAACGATTGCCACGGCCAGCAGCAGCCCGTAGGCCATGTGCAGTGCGGCGGTTCCGGCAAGGCTCCGGTTGAGCGCCGCTCCGGAGCATCGCAGAACCGCGCGCGCCTCTCTGAAAGCCATTGGAATCGCACATAGAGGAAGGAGAAACCGGGCGCCCGCCATCATCGCCATCACAAGCGCTGCAAAAAACGCGACCGCGACCAGCGCCACGTACTCGCTACGAACGAAATCCGGGCCGAAGCGGACGGCGAGCGTGCGCTTGCCCGCGCTTCGATCCGTCTGCGTGTCGCGCAGGTTGTTTACCGCCAGGATGGCGGTCGCCAGGCATGCCACCGGAATCGAGCTCGCCACCGCCATAGGCCACAGATGCCCGCACTGGAGAAATACGGTTCCGCTGACCGCTAACACGC
>JAJYVB010000340.1 GCA_021792265.1 Deltaproteobacteria bacterium
CTCCATCAGGCGATCGAGGCCAAAGAGAACGTCCGCATCGAGTCGGAAAATCAGACGCTCGCCACCATCACGTTTCAGAACTACTTCCGGATGTACCGCAAGCTGGCGGGGATGACCGGCACGGCCGATACGGAGGCGGTGGAGTTCAAGGAAATCTACAAGCTCGATGTCGTCGTGATTCCAACCAACATGCCGATGATCCGCATCGACCACGACGACGTAGTCTACAAGACCGAAGCCGAGAAGTTCGACGCCGTGTGCGACGAGATCAAGCAGTGCCACGAGCACGGACAGCCGGTCCTTGTCGGCACCGTTTCCATCGAAAAGTCGGAGCGGCTTTCAAACCAGCTCAATCGCTCCGCCCTGAAGCATCACGTGCTGAACGCCAAGAACCACGAGCGCGAGGCCGAGATCGTCGCCCAGGCGGGCCGCTTCGGCGCTATCACCATCTCGACCAACATGGCCGGACGCGGCACCGATATTGTGCTGGGCGGCAGCGCCGAGTTCCTGGCTGCCGCCGAGGCTGGCACCAAGGACCTTGCCGACGAGAACTTCAGCCGGGCGCTGGAAAAGTATCGTGCACAGTGCGCCGCCGAGCGCGATCAGGTACTGCAGGCTGGCGGTCTGCATATTCTGGGCACCGAGCGCCACGAGTCCCGGCGCATCGACAACCAGCTTCGGGGCCGATCCGGGCGCCAGGGCGATCCGGGTACGTCGCGTTTTTACTTGTCGCTCGAGGACGACCTTTTGCGCATCTTCGCCGTTGACCGGCTCAAGGGGCTGATGACGAAAATCGGCATGGAGGACGGCGTTCCTATCGAGCATCGATGGGTGTCGCGCGCCATCGAGAACGCGCAGAAGAAGGTCGAGGCGCACAACTTCGACATCCGCAAACATCTGCTCGAATACGACGACGTGATGAACAAGCAGCGCGAGGTCGTTTATCATCGCCGCCGCGAGCTCCTGGGCGACGAAGCCTCGCTGCGCGACGATATCCTCGACATGTGCGACGCGCTCATCGAAGACGTCGTGGCTGCTCATGCCGAAGAGAAGGCCGACCCATCTGAATGGGAGTGGAAGGCGATAGAAGACGCTTTTTTCAAGCAGTTCAAGTTTCGTCCCGGCTTTCGTCCCGATGCCCAGCTCGACGGTGCTGTGATAACGCGCCCCGCTGACCTTACTGAACTCGGCCAGCGCTCGGTGCGCGAGCTATACGATCGCCGTGAGGCCGAATTCACGGTGCCGGTGATGCGCCAGATCGAGAAGATCGTCTCGCTGCAAACCCTCGATTCGCTCTGGAAGGACCATCTGCTGGCGATGGACCACCTTAAGGAGGGTATCGGGCTGCGCGGCTACGGCCAGCTCAACCCGCTGGTCGAGTACCAGAAGGAAGGTTTTGCGATGTTCGAGGCGATGCTTGCCACGATGCAGTCGGACGTCGTCGAGAAGGTCTTCTCGGTCCAGGTTGCGCGCGAGCAGGACGTCGAGCAGATTCAGCAACCCCAGCGCCCGCAGCGTATGACGATGAGCCATGGCGCCGGCCAGACCGAGACCGCAGGCGGTGGCACTGTCAAACGCACGGGTGAGAAAGTGGGCCGCAACGATCCCTGTCCGTGCGGCTCGGGCAAGAAGTATAAGCGTTGCCACGGCAAGTAGCGGCTCGCTCTACGCGGCACAACGCCGGGGTTGCAGGGGGAAGGCCAGCGATGGAGATACGCAGCGGAGCGGCCGCGGTCGGCGGCTTCCGGTTCGCCGGCACAAGCGCCGGGCTTAAGAACGACGCGTCGGCAAAAGACCTAGGCCTCATCGTGGCCGATCAGCCTGCTGCTGCGGCGGCACTGTTCACCACCAACCGGGTTAAAGCTGCCCCCGTCGTCATAAGCGAAGAGCGGCTGCGACGGGGCCGGGTGCAGGCAGTAGCGGTCAACTCGGGCTCGGCGAACTGCTTTACCGGGCGCGCCGGGCTTACGCTTGCGCGCCAATCGAGCGCCGCGGTCGCGCGGGCGCTTTCCATTGCCCAAGGACTGGTCGTCCCGTGCTCGACGGGCGTCATCGGCCATCTCTACGACCTCGACAAGTACGGGCGCGGCGCGGCTACTGCGGCCGCGGGGCTGGGTGCGCATCGGATGGAGGATTTCGCGCGGGCGATAATGACGACCGATACCCGCCCCAAGATGATGTGGACGGAGTTCAGAGCGGGCGGTACGGAAATCCGCGTGGCGGGCATCGCCAAGGGCGCGGGGATGATTGCGCCTCGGATGGCGACGATGCTCGCCTTCATCGTCACCGACGCTGCGCTTGATCCGGCCGCGCTCAGGAAAATACTTGGCAAGGCCGCCGACGGAAGCTTCAACGCGATTACGGTTGACGGCGACATGTCGACCAATGACACGGTGATGATGCTGGCAAGCGGTGCGGCGGCCAACCGTCGGCTGAACTCACGCGAGTACGAGGGCTTTGCCCGCGCGTCATGCGCGGTCGCTGCGGCGCTTGCGCGCGAGCTGGTACGCGACGGCGAAGGCGCAACCAAACTGGTTGAAGTCGAGGTTAATCGAGCCGCCTCGCGCGCGGATGCCGAGCGCATAGCGCGCCAAATCGCTAATTCGCCGCTGGTGAAGACGGCCTTTTTCGGCTGCGACCCGAACGTTGGCCGAATCGTGGCGGCGGCGGGCTCATGCAGCGCGCGCCTCGATCCAGAGCGGCTTGCGCTCCATGTTGGCGGCGTCAAAGTTGCTGCACGCGGACGGCTGCTCCCCGACGCGCTGCCCGAGGCGGTTCGAGCGAGAGCGTAGGCCGCCTGCCGGCACCGCGTACCCTGTGGCGGCCCGTCCCACGCCCGTGATCCCCCCTGAGGAAGCCCTCTCGGGAGGATGATCCCGTGTCCGCGGGCATCAGTCCATGTGTGCTTGGTTTGTCGCTTACCTCGCCATCGAGGAGGCCGTCTGGCATGGAAGCTGGAGAAGACGCAGCGCCTCGGTCGATGCCGCGCTCAAGAGGCTTCGCACCGACCTCTGACGCCCACCGTCGGCCGGACG
>JAJYVB010000341.1 GCA_021792265.1 Deltaproteobacteria bacterium
GGATTGAGCCAGGGACAGTTCGCGGGGTTGCCGACAGGTCCCGGCAATTTCGCCGCCCCCTCGGTCTTGGTGCTGCATGCGCTCATGCCGAGCTCCGCGGCGCCGACGGCAGCCAGCAGCAGCAGCCGCGCTCCACGGGTACGTTGGGTGAATCGAGACGTCATATCCAGTCTCCTGACGGCACACTCGAGGGGGATCCTACCGCAACTCATGCGGCGCCCGGGCGGCGCCGATCGGCTGCGAGCGGTTTTGACTGTTTCAACTTTCACCATGCCGACACGTCGCGTGCCGTCGTATGCACGGCGCGATCCCGGGGCATCGGCCGTCCGCGGCTCGACGGGTCCGCCACCCCGAACGCCGGCGCACGAGCCGCTCCCCCGCAAGTTGGTATCGTTACCCGCCGCAACTGCTCGCCCCCCCTCAGCAGGCCGCTCACCCGTCAGATCAGACCGCACGCGCTCCGGCGCCGCGTTGCCCTTCCTTCCCGGAAGGACAACGCGTCCGGTGCTTCCTCACTGTGCGTCCCGCGCATGGCGCATCAGCACCGCCCGTTGCCTCAACGCACAGGGTGATGCTCGGAGTACCACTCGGCCAGATCGAGCCGGGTCCGCCACGGATCGGCCTCCGCAACCGGTCCATGGCCGGTGAAATTCAACAGCCGGTCGGAACGGGTGTGGAAGCGCGGCCAGGGCGGCAGACCCTTCGGGTCGGGCTTGCCGGTCTTGGCGAACGCCACCCAGTAGGCGTGCATCTGCCGCGCCACGCGCTCGTCCTGTGCGCTGGTCTTGGCGCCGTAATGGGCCCGCACGGTATCGAACACGAAGGGGATCTCGGAGGCATGCATCGCCCCGAGCCTGCCGAACGGCGTGTTGCGTATCGAGGTGGCGACGTACGAGAAGCGATAGTTGTACACCGGCTGGCCGCGCGACGAGAGAATCCGGGCGATGGCGCGCGCCGGCTCGTCCATCATCAGCGCTCCGCCGACCAGCCAAGCCGCCTGCTGCAGCGTCAGCCGCCCGGTGGGATCGAAGGCCGCGCGCGCCTCGGCCGCCTTTGGCCCGAACATCGCCCACAGCGCATGGAGGGATTTCGCCTGGAGGAAGCCGAGATCCGCGCTGTTCGTTCCGATCATCACCGGGACATGGTTGCCGATGTTCGGGTGCTCGGCATACACCTCGGTCGGCTGCCCCATGTACAGTTGACCGAAGCGGATCGGGCCGCCGACATAGCCCATTTTCTCCGCGCTCATCATCGTCCCCATGTTCAATCCTTCGACGAGCTTCGAGGCCGGTACGGCCCGCAGCTGCGCGAGGGCGTGCACGCCGTCTCCCTCGATGCCGAAGTGACGCGCCAGCCTCACCCCCATCGCCTGCGCGGAATTCGGTGCTCCGGAGAACGGCCGGTACGGAAAGAACGGCCGCCCGCCGCCGGACTCGATGATGGCCCGCTCGAACAGCCCCTTCGCGAGCGGCGTGATCAGCAGGTTGTTCACCGACATGCCGCCGGCCGACTCGCCGAAAACGGTGACGTTGTGCGGATTGCCGCCGAAGGCCCGGATGTTCTTCTGCACCCACTTCAGGGCCGCCAGCTGATCCATGAAGGCGTAGTCCCCGAGCATCTGTCCCTTGTCCGCGCGGGTCAGACCCGGAAAGGCGAAGAACCCGAAGTTGCCCAGCCGGTAGTTGAAGCTCACCAGGATCACCCCGTCACGGGCGAAGGGCGTGCCGTTGTACACCGCCGGGGACGTCCCGCCGTTGACGAACCCGCCGCCGTAGATCCACACCATCACCGGCAGGTTGTGCGTCGCGGCGCCCTTGGGACGCCAGACATTGATGTACAGGCAATTCTCCTTCGGCACCGTGCGCTCCGGAGCCGCATCGCCCGGAAACAGGATCTGCATGCAGTCATGCCCGTAATTCAGCGCCGGGCGCACCCCGTGCCACGGCGTCACCGGTTGCGGTGGGGCCCACCTCAGCGCCCCCACCGGGGGAGCCGCAAAGGGTATGCCCTTGAAGGCGATCACCCCGTGCTGCACCTGTCCGCGAACGAGCCCGCCCTCGACCCGCGCCACCAGCGGATTGCCCGCGGCCCGTGCCGCGGCCGGCCCGCACCCTACCGCCAGCATCATCGCGGTCAGGATGGCGCCGCCTTTGAGGCCCCATGAATGCCTGAGCCCTTCGTTTTTTACGTTCATCGAGGATCCTCCGGTTGCAAGACTCGCCCTATACGCACCCATCACAGCCCCATCGTCAACTGCAAGGTGATGATCCGGCCGAACACGTTCGCGTTGTTGCCATCGAATGCCGCGCCCCCCGCGGTCAGCACCAGCGGCGGCGTACGATCGAACAGGTTCTGCGCGCTCAGCGACACACGGGTGTTCTGCATGAAGCCCGACTGGTAGATCGCCCCGAAGTCAAAGCCCAGATCCAGATCGAAGGTCGTCCAGGAGGCCACCTGGGTGTTCGGCCGGCCCGGCAGCGGCTCGTCGTTCTCGTACGTCCCGACGTAGTTGCAGAACAGTGTCGCGCTCCAGGGGCCTTTGTTCCAGCCCAGCGTCGCTCGACCGCGCCATGGCACCACCCCGCCGTTGGCCATCTGGCCGAGGATACTCGTCTGCGGCGCCGTCGGCGCCAGCGCCAGCTTCTCGGTCACCACCTTGGTCGCATTCAACTCGAGCAGCCACAGCCCAAAGGGCGTCTCCTTGTGGTACTTCACGTCCATGTCGACGCCCTGCTCGGTCATCGAGCCGATGTTCGTCGTGCGCCCGTCGATCCACAGGTTCGTCGTGCACAGCTCCGCCGGGGTGACGATCCCGTAGATCCCCACCGCATTCAGGAACGGCTGCATGCCGGGCGCGTAATCCGGATTGCTCGCCGAGCAGTTCGCCGGGTTGCTCACCGGGTGGATGTACGACTTGTACAGCTGATAATCCGCCGGATTCAGCAGCGCTTCGGGAAACAGCGGCGGCCCGAAGATCTCATTGGAATAATTTATGTCGTAGAACGTCGAGGACACA
>JAJYVB010000342.1 GCA_021792265.1 Deltaproteobacteria bacterium
ACCGTTAAAGCGCCAGGGAACCATGGCGGCCCCGCCCGGTACCAGAGATGCCGGTGTACGATTCGGCGAATGCAGACCCGTACCATTTCAGTTTTGGTAGAGAACGAATTTGGCGTGCTTGCCCGGGTGGCGGGCCTTTTCTCGAGCCGCGGCTACAACATCCAGTCGCTGACGGTTAACGAGCATCCCCTCGACCCGACGGTCTCGCGGATCGTAATCGTAACCTCGGGCGACGAGCAGATACTGGAGCAGATCAACAAGCAGCTCAACAAGCTCGTCTCGGTAATCAAGATCACGGATTTCAAGGACGTTCAGACCATCGATCGCGAACTGGTGCTGGTACGGGTGACGGTGGACGATCGTACGCGCTCGGAATTCGATTCGATCATCAGCGCGTTCCGCGCTCACGTGGTCGATATCGGAGCGCGCGCCGCAACGGTTGAATTAACCGGCGACCAGCACAAGATTCAGGCGTTCATCGAGCTTGTGCGTCCACTCGGAGTCCGCGAGATTGTGCGCACGGGGCGGATCGCAATGGCGCGCTCTGTCCAACCTGAAAACGGCCGCCACCGGCTTCGTCAGGCCAGTTAGCGGTCACCGCTGCATCGACGGTAACCGAGCACCAACCGTTACCTTAAGCCAACCATATAGGCGCGGCGAGCGCGCGGCCGGAGGAAACAAATGACCACAGGAGACACCTCAGGATGAAGGTTTATTACGATAAGGACGCGGACTTAAGCGTTCTCCGGGGCAAGAAGGTCGGAATAATCGGCTTCGGGAGCCAAGGCCATGCTCACGCGCTCAACCTGCGCGACAGCGGGATGGACGTATGCGTAGGGCTCCGCAGGGAAAGCCCGTCGTGGGAAAAGGCGCAAAAACAAGGGCTCAAGGTGGTTGAAACTTCGGCTGCGGCACGCCAGGCCGACGTCATCATGATGCTTGTGCCTGACGAAATGGGCTCCGACATATACCGCGACGAGATCGCCCCGGCCTTGGGAGCAGGCAAGTATCTGGCCTTTGGACACGGTTTCAACATCCATTTCAAATTCATCGTCCCGCCCCAGAACGTGAACGTCTTCATGATAGCGCCCAAAGGTCCGGGCCACCTGGTCCGCTCGGAGTTCAACAAAGGACGCGGGGTGCCCTGCCTGCTCGCGATCCATCAGGACCCCTCCGGTGACACCAAGGCGTTGGCGCTTGCCTACGGCTCGGCGATTGGCGGCGGACGCGCGGCGCTGCTCGAAACTTCCTTCAAAGAGGAAACGGAAACCGACCTGTTCGGCGAACAGGCGGTCCTGTGCGGCGGCCTTACCGAGCTTATCCGTGCCGGCTACGAAACCTTGGTCGAGGCTGGGTACGCGCCCGAAATGGCCTACTTCGAGTGCGTCCACGAGGTCAAGCTGATTGTCGATCTGATTTACGAGGGCGGCATTTCGAACATGCGCTACTCGATCAGCAACACGGCCGAGTACGGCGACATGACGCGCGGCAAACGCGTCGTCAGCGAGCCGTCGCGCCAGGCGATGAAACAGCTCCTGGCCGACATCCAGTCGGCCAAGTTTGCCAACGAATGGATCGACGAATACCGGGCGGGATTGCCGCGCTTTCGCCAGATGCGTGCGGATGCGGCGAACCATCCTATCGAGAAAGTTGGCGCCCGGCTGCGTTCCCTGATGCCGTGGTTGGGGAGCGAGCGCCTGGTCGATCGGACTCGCAACTAGATCGTCGTGGACCCGCCTCCACAAAGTCCGGCGCCGGTGCTTAGGCGGATTGGCGCATTCCTCCGAATCGCGCCCGAGGGCTTCGGCATCATCGCACTGGCTGCAGTAGTACCGCTGATGGCCCTCGCGGCAGGCTTTCACAAAACTGCCTTCGTTACCGTACTTTGCGTTGGCGCGGTTGCCGCTTTCTTTCGCGATCCCGAACGCCACACTCCCTCCAGGAGGGGCGTGGTTTGCTCGGGGGCCGACGGGCGGGTGTGCGACGTCGCCGAAGACGCGGCCTTGACGTGCATCGGAATCGGCGACGAGCGCTGGCGGCGGGTTTCGGTCTTCATGTCGCCGTTTAACGTCCACGTAAACCGAGCCTCGGTAAGCGGCGAAGTGCTGGCAGTCCGCCATCGAGCCGGTGAATTCCGTGCCGCCTTCAGTGACCGCGCCAGCGAGAACAACGAGCGCAACCTGATCCTGATCGCCGACGCCGCCGGCCGCCGTCATGCGATGGTACAAGTTGCGGGCTACTTAGCTCGCCGCATCGTATGCCGCGTAAGCGAGCGGCAAGCGGTCAGATGCGGAGAGCGCATTGGGCTTATCATGTTCGGCAGCCGGGTCGACCATTTCCTGCCGGCCGGTTTCCGGGTAACTGTCGCCGTAGGGGACGCGGTCAGGGCGGGCGAGACCGTTATAGGAGAGAGTTACGATGAACCGTCGGCTTAAACGCGATTCGTTGGCGCGCGCGCGTGTGAGGCTGATTTCAGGCCGGCTGCGGGAACGGCGAAAAAAGGTTGTCGAGCCGCTTCGGCGCGGGGTCTTTCTGGTTCCGGTGACGATTACGTCGCTGGGACTGCTGGCGGGTTTTTATTCCTTGGTGCTTGCCGTAGAGGGCCGCTTCGAGATGGCGGCCCTGATGGTAGGCGCGGCCTTTTTGTGCGACGGGCTGGACGGCCGGGTGGCGCGCGCCTCGCGCACGTCAAGCCAGTTTGGAGTCGAGTACGACAGCCTGTCGGACATCGTCGCCTTCGGCGTCGCACCGGCTGCGATGGTGTACCTGTGGGCACTCAAAGCGCTGGGCGCATGGGGTGCGATGGTTTGCGGGCTATACGTTGTGGCCGCTGCACTTAGGCTTGCCCGCTTCAACGTCACGAGCGCTGCGATCGATAAGCGCCGTTTCGTGGGCTTGCCCGTACCTGGCGCTGCAATTCTGCTCGCGGCGTTGGTAGCCGCCTGGAGTCCGCTGAGCTTGGCCTCTATCGGTACCTTAAGCGTCGTGATGGCGCCGCTAACGCTG
>JAJYVB010000048.1:0-549 GCA_021792265.1 Deltaproteobacteria bacterium
GGACGGGAGCGCGCGTCGGTCAGGCGCAGAGCAAGAAACAATTCTTCGCCGGCCAGCGACGCCCAGAACTCGACCGCGCCAGCGCCGTCGTCAAGATGCCACCTATGGTCGCTGCGCTCCTCGATGCCCAGCTCGAGCGCGCGCTGCAGGTCCGATCGGCGAAACTCGTGCTCACCAGCCATCCGGGCAATTACGCGGAAACTCAACCGGTGTCCGGCGCGGCTGCCGGGAAGCGTAAGGACCCGTGCCGCAAGCCCTTCGCCGACCAGCGGCGCCCTGCGCCCGAGCGTGCGGGCCACCTCCAGCCACTTGGCATTCGCCCCGGCGCCACAGTGGTAGCCCACCAACGCGAAAAGATCTTCGGCGGTGCGCAAGCGTAAGAACCTGCGGGGCTGCGATGCCCGGAAGATGACCATACCGGCGCGGCTCGGGATACGCCGGGTTGCAATCGCGTGCGCCGATTCGATGCGGCCCTGGATTTCGTTGGCGACGATCGCCTCGAATCCGGGCTGACTCTGGGCAATGTAAAGGTTGGGACCGAAACGCAGG
>JAJYVB010000048.1:559-15085 GCA_021792265.1 Deltaproteobacteria bacterium
TCCCGTCCGGTCCACGCCAACCGATCGGCCCGTTGCGCGGAACTCAACGCCGCCATGTCAGGCGCGCCGCGCGCGCCGCCTTACTTGGAGCGCGAAACGTATTCGCGCGTTTCGGTGTTGATCGTAATCACGTCGCCTTCGGCCACGAAGTGCGGCACCTGGATAACGAGACCGGTCTCCAGCTTGGCAGGTTTCAGCGTGTTGGTGACGGCCGCTGATTTGTTTCCCGGTTCCGTCTCCACCACCTTGAGGCTCACGGTTTTCGGCAGTGTCACGTTGAGCGGCGTGTGTTCGTGGAACTCGACCTGGACTTGCAAGTTAGGCGTGAAGAATGGCACCAAATCCTCGATTAGCATGCGGGGTATCGCGATCTGGTCGTACGTCTCCGTGTTCATGAAGTGGTACTGCTCGCCGTCGTCGTACAGGAACTCCATCGTTACCTGGCTCAGGATGACTCGCTCGACGCGATCTTCGGAACGGAAACGGTTCTCGGTTTGGCTGCCGGTCTTGAGGTTGCGCAGCTTCGTCTGCACCATGCCGCGCCAGTTGCCCGGCGTGATATGGCTTATGGTCATTACGCGCCAGAGGTCTTTGTTGTAGTCGATAACCATCCCCGGGCGCAGTTGCGTGGCCTGAATCAGCATCGTCACCTGTAATTTGAATTCCGGCGAATGACTTCGACGGAAAGATTAGAAATATTTTAGCGCAAACGCGCAGCTCAAAAAAGGCCGCGCTCTAATGCGACCACCAGTTCGGCATCGAGGGGCCCATAGGCGCGGTGCCCCCGTACCCATAGGGCCGCGCCATCCCATAGCCGCCGGGACCCATATAGCCGCCGTACCCGCCCATTCCGTAACCGCCCATTCCGTAGCCGAACGGACTCGCGCCAAACCCGTAGGGACTCGCCCCGTAGGCGTATGGATAGGAATACGGCATCGCGCCGTAGCCGTAGGGAGTCACGCCATAGGCATAAGGATTCGTGGCCATGCCGCCATAGGAGTAGATGCCCACCGGCGGTGACGAAGCGTAGCCGCTAAGCCCTCCGGCACTCAGATTTACCGACGTCTCGACAAAGCGGTTGGCGCCTCCGTAAGCGCGTATCGTCGCCGCGTTGCTCAAGGTCTCGAAGGTTACGTCAAAGCTGCTGTAACCCGCCGCGTTCTGCAATGGAATCGGCTTGACCTCGTGCCCGCTCACGTAGATGCCGGCGCTTGTCAGCCCCGCCCCAACTATCTGGCCTACTACCTCGTAGCGGCGCGGCATGGTGCTCACCATTGTAACGGCAGATACCGTTATTTTGACCCCCACCAGCGAGCCGCCGCGTGTCCGAGTACGCGCACCCGTAGCCCCATGGCTGGGAATTTCGGCAGTGTTGCTAGCGCCGGACTCCGGTGCCACTTCCGACGTGCCGCTTCCACCCATCCGATCTCCGCGAATCACCTCTGGCATCGACGACGGCCCGCCTGCCCCGGATTCTCCCGGCGGCGCCATCGCCACCCGCGCAAGCGCCGGTGCCTCAGCCGTTCTACCAGCATCGTCGCGTACCCGTATGACGGTTGACGGACCTGCCGAGCCGAGTTCGAGGTCGAAGTTCACGCGCTGGCGCCCACTAACGTGCGCGACCTTGAGGTTTTCGATCCGGCGCCTGCCCTCGTATATACCGGCCGACTCGAGATCGCTCCCTTCGATATACCCTTTGAGGTGAAGCACTCCCTGGCTGAAAGCTCGCGATCCAATAACGACCCTCGGTCCGTCTCCGGCAGGAGCCTCCGCGGGTGAAGCGCTCGACGGAGCTTCCGAATGGCCAGCGGCGGAACTCGTCTCCGCCGAGCCTGGGGGCAATGCTACGGCAAGCGTTGCGAGCTGTCGCTTCATTTCCTCCCACTGAGCGCCGCCGACTGGAGCCGCGTGGCCCTTGAGGTTCGCCTGCAAGGCGGATTCGTCGGCCTGCAACGCACCCAAAGCTTTCGCGGCTGCTCGACGGTCGCCTCCCTTGAGCGCGTTGTTCAGGGTCTGCGCGTCGCCGGCAAAACTCGCAACACTACCAAGCAGGGGATCGCTCGGGCTGATGCCGGAGGCTGTTGTGGCATTCAGCAGAGCGAACGCCTCGTTGCTGAGCTTCGCCGCGAGTGGCCCAGGGTCGGCAGCCTGGGCTGCACACACGACCCCTAGCACGAGCATCAAACAGAACGCGGCCGCTGCAAAAAAACGCCGGCTGAGGCCAGCTCGCCCGTCAGTTTGCAGGTTGCTTGTAGCGCTCCACAACATTTTTTATCTGACGCGAGAGTTTCAAAAAAACCTGGCCCTCGTCGTAGATGAACAAAAAGAGCGCACCCGCAAATCCGATTATAAGACCCAGGATAAACGCTCCCATGCTAGTTCGCTCCCTGTGACCAAGTATAGTTCAAAATAGCCTGCTAAATGAAGCCGTGCGCTTTGACATTAGAACGCTTCTATCCGGCGGCCATCGTCGCCGCACAAGCTCGACCGGCCCGCCTGTTTCGCCGGATTTGCGATCCGTGGCTCTCTTCGCACAGGAAAGCAGCCGGCTCTCTTCACGGATGACTCTCGTGGCGTCATCTCAGGCACAGTTGTTACCGCCGCTCCGGGTCTGTTAGTTTCGATGACGATTCGCCAAGAGTCAAACGGGTCCGGTGGCGACAGCAAACCAAGCAGTCACGGAACAATCCGCCGCTGAGGCGAAAACCGCAGATGGCTACCGGGCGCTGCGAAGCGGCGTCGCGATGCGGCTTGCGCCCGAGCGCATGATGGTCCGGATGAGCGGGGACGACCGGGTCACTTTCCTCCAGGGCATGTGCACCAACGACGTAGCCAAACTTGCGCCGGGGGCGCTGATGCGTGCGCTCATTCTTACAGAGCACGCACACGTCGTGGCCGACTTTTACGCCTGGGCCGAGTCTGACGCCATTCTGATCGAAATCGACCGATCGCTCTGGCCGGAAGCGCGCGCTCAGCTCGAGCGCTTTCTGGTTGCGGACGACGTTGAGCTGGAAGAGATGGACGCGATCTCTTTTCTCGATGTTATGGGTCCGTGCGCAGCCGATGCCGTGGCCGTTTTGGCGGGCGACGCTGCTCGCTCGCTGCCATCCTGGCGGGCGCTGAGCGCGGGCGAGCTTCGTGTGGGGCACGCACCGCGTCTGGGCCTGGACAGCTTCACGCTCGTAGCTGAGCGCGACCCTATCGCCGTCGCAAGCGCTCGTCTAAAAGCCTCTATTGCTGGCCTTGCGGAGCTTTCGGACGTTGAATTAGAAACCGTTCGCGTCGAGAACGGTGTCGCCCGTGTAGGTGTGGATACCACTGAGAAAACGCTCGCGCTGGAGGCGCGCCTGACGGACGCTATCGCGCCGAACAAGGGATGTTACCTCGGGCAGGAAACCATAGAGCGTGCCACGGCACGCGGAGCAATCAAGCGGCGTCTTTGCGGTCTCAAGATCAGCACCGAACGCCTGCCGGCGACTGGCACGGGCGTCAGCGCCTCCGGCAAGGAGGTCGGGCGGCTAACGAGCGTGGCCGTGTCGCCGCGATTGGGAGTTTTAGGCCTGGCAATCCTCCATCAGAGTGTGTGGACACCGGGAACTGAAGTAACGTTAAGCGACGACGCCGGGGAGCTTAAGGCGCTGGTAAGCGACCTCCCGTTCAATTAGAGATTACGTGGCGAGGGCTGATTCAGCTCGCGCGTTCGTTGGTTGTACGCGCGGCGAACCGTCGCCGGTTGGAGAAACTCAACGATGCCTACCCTGGGAAAACGTTACCTGTGCGAAAAATGCGGTACCGAAGTCCTCTGCAACAAGCAGGGCGACGGCAAGCTTGAGTGCTGCGATACAGAAATGAAACTCAAGGAAGTCAAGCCGCTACCGTCTTCCGACTGATTTGGGAACGCCGCCGGCTCGCCGCCGCGCGGCGCCGACTGAGCCGCCTTCAAATCGGGGGTCCGACCGAATGGCATCCGCAATCGCTGACCTGGTCCTGCACGACGGCGCCGTGCTGGGCCATCCGGAGAGCGACGCGGTTGCTATCGCGGGCGGCCGAATTGCGGCGCATGGCAGCTTCGGTGCGCTTCGGCCCATGATGGGTTCCAAGAGCCGTCTGATACGGCTTGGTGGACGGACCGTCGCGCCGGGCTTTATCGACTGTCATCTGCACTTTCTGGAGGCGGCCGCGGTGAACTCGGGGCCGCACCTGGGACGCTGCCGCGGTATTGGACAACTTCTCGACGAGCTACGCCTGGCAGCAGCCAAGACGCCTCCGGGAAATTGGCTGCGGGCATTCGGATGCGACGAATCCCTGCTTTACGAGCATCGCGGCCCGACGCGCGATGAACTGGACCGCTCGGCATCGCGCAATCCGCTTCGTCTGCGCCATCAAACGCTTCACGCCTCCTGGCTCAACTCGCGCGCGATCAAGCTGCTGGGGCTGGAACGGGCGGATTTCATTCCGCCGGCCGGCGCTTGGCTGGAACGTGACGCGTCAGGCCGGCTGACCGGCTTTGTCGTGGGAATGGAGGAGTGGCTCACGCGCAACCTGCCGGTCGTAACCAGCGCCGAACTGGAGGCGCGCGCTCGGATGATGAGCCGCGAGCTGGCTGCGGCTGGGGTGACCTCTTTCACCGACGCGACGGTGCGAAACGGGCCTGACGAGTTCAAGCTTTACGCGCTTCTGGTCCAGGGTGGCGCTATTCGGCAGCGGGTTTCGCTAATGCTGGGTGCGCCCCATCTCGACTCGGCTTTTGCGGTGCGTGCGACCGCGGAGCGCGCGGGATTTCGACTGGGTGGGGTCAAGTTCGTCGAGCGAGCCGAGTCTGAACGCGAACTGGCCACGTTGGGACGTCGCGCCGCGCGCGCCCTGGCCCTGGGTCTGGACTGCTGCTTCCATGTGACCGAATTGCCGGAGCTGGAAAGCGCCGTTTCGGCCTTCGAGCGTGCCAAAACCAGCTTGGTAAAAAAGGAGACAGGGGCGACGCTCAGACTCGAGCATGCTGCGCTTATAACGCCTGACTACCTGGAACGGATAGCCGCGGCCGGCGCCTGGGTGATCACCAACCCCGGTTTTCTACACTTCCGCGCCGCCAAGTACCTCGCCGATCCGGGCCTGATCCCGCATCTCTACCGCGCGCATAGCCTAAGCGAGGCGGGAATCGCCCTCGCCGCAGGAACCGATGCCCCGGTCACTCCGGCCAAGCCACTGGTAGCGATTGCCGCGGCAGTGTCGCGCCAAGGTCTCGAGGGTCAAGACCTGGCGCCCGACGAACGGCTCAGCATTGGCGAAGCATTTTCGCTCTTCACCAGCGCTGCGGCACGCATAAGCCGGTTGGAAGCGGGCGAGCTGACTGTCGGGGCGCACGCCGACCTAATCGTCCTGCCCAAAAACCCGCTGACTCTTTCCCCTGCGGAACTTATCAATCTGCCAGTGGACATCACGATTATTGGCGGCCAGGTGGTTTACGAGCGAGGGCGTCCCGAATTCGCGCATAGTTCCAGTGCGGAACTGTTCTCTACGTAGGCGTCCGCTTGGCGACGAAGAAGCCTGAGCATAGGGGCCTTTCGCCCTCTGGCCGCCATGCCGCGGAGCGCCGCGCTCAGCGTGCAGACGCCGTACCGATAAAGCCCAAGCTGCGGGCTCGTGCGCAGCCTCGCCGAACTGCTCCTGCCACCCGTTTTTCAACCGTGATTTACGAAAAACGCGACCGGGTGGCGTGGGTTACCCTTAACAGGCCCGAGCATCTAAACGCCTATAACCTGGCGATGCGCGACGAACTGTACGAGGTGCTGACGGCGGTCGCCGACGACTCTGAGCTGCGCGCGATGGTGCTTGCCGGAGCCGGGCGCGCTTTCTCGACCGGCGGCGACGTAACCGAGTTCGGCACCGCCCCATCGCCGATCATTGCCCGATGGGCCCGCTTTCGGCGCGACGTATGGGGCCGGGTGCGTGCGCTGGCGATTCCGACCGTAGCCGCGATGCATGGGCTGGTCGTGGGCGGCGGACTCGAAATGGCGCTTTTGTGTGACGTTGCGATTGCCGCGCGCGACGCTTCGATATGGCTTCCCGAAACGGGCCTCGGCATGATCCCAGGTGTTGCGGGCACTCAGACGCTGGCGCGCCGAGCGAACGTCGGCGTTGCTCTCGACATGTGTCTCACGGGCCGGCGGATTGACGCCGGTCAGGCGATGCATCTGGGGCTCATTACCGAAGTAGTGGCGCCAGGAAACCTTGAATGTCGTGCCCAGGAACTGGCGCTCGCGCTGTCGGCCGCGTCGCCGTGGCTTGTAGCCGGACTAAAACTCGCGGTTTGGGAAGGAATTGACCTGCCGATGGCGGAAGGGCTTTACCTGGAGCGGCGTCTTGCCAGGCGGCTCAGGGTTCTGACAGGCTTGCCTGTGCCCGAAAGAAAGGCGGCAACCGCCGCCTGCAGAGAAATCGAAGGCTTGTGAACACAGTAAACTTTATCACCATTCCCGCCGCAGTGGCGCCAGAGCAAGAGATCCTGGTTTTCGGGGCGCGCCGGCGGACTTACCAAGATCTGGTGGACGTGGTCGCCCGTCTGGCAGGCGCCCTGCGTGGTCTCGGCCTCAAGCGCGGCGATACCGTAGCGGCGCTCGACACCAATTCGGACCTTTACGTCGCGAGCTACTATGCCGCCGCCAAAAACGGTCTGACGTTCCTGCCGCTTAATTACCGGGCCAAAGCGCCCGAACTCGAATACATGATCAACACCGCCGGGGCGAAGGTGTTGCTGGTCGGCGAACGCTATCTTTCGCTGGCCGGGCAAATGCGCAAGAGCCTGAGCGTTGCCAGTGTGGTCAGCCTCAGCGACGGCGCGGGCGACATTGCGTCGCTCGAACAGCTTCTATCCAGCGCCGAACCGCTCGACGACGACGTCGAGGTCGAAGACGAAGATACCTCGGTGCTGATGTACACGAGCGGCACGACCTCGCGGCCCAAGGGCGTGATGCTGAGCTATCGGGACTTCACGGCGTACGTCACCGCGAATGTGGAGATGGCCGACGGCACGGATCGGGGAACCGCGCTGGTCTGCGTCCCCTTTTATCACATCGCCGGTATGGCTTCGCTGATGACCAATTTGTGGACCGGAAGGCGGATGGTCGTGATGGCGCAGTTCGAGCCCGCTCAATGGCTGGAGCTGGTTGCCGCCGAACACGTGACGCACGCCTTCATCGTGCCGACGATGATGAAAAAGCTCCTGGACCATCCGGATTTGGACCGCGCGAACCTGTCGAGCCTGACCAATCTCGCGTACGGCGGCGCTCCGATGCCGCTGGCCGTGATTCGCCGGGCCATCGAGGTCCTCCCGCGCCATATCGGATTCGTCAATGCTTACGGCCAAACCGAAACTACGTCGTCGCTCACCGTTCTCGGCCCCGACGATCATCGCCTTGAAGGAACTCCCGACGAGATCGAGCGCAAGGTCCGCCGCCTGTCGTCCATTGGCAGGCCGCTTCCCGACGTCGAAGTCGCGGTGCGGAGCGACGACGCCCGCATACTACCCCCGGGCGAGGTGGGCGAGATCCTGATTCGAACTCCGCGCACCATGAAGGGCTACGCGGGCCACGCCAACGACGCCGCGCTGCCGGGCGGATGGCGCCGGACGGGCGACCTCGGATGGCTCGACGACGAGGGCTACGTGTTTTTCGCCGGGCGCAAGGACGATCTGATCGTGCGCGGCGGCGAGAATATCGCTCCGGCCGAGGTCGAAAGCGTCATCGGGAGCCATCCCGCGGTGGACGAGGTCGCGGTCGTGGGTATTCCCTCGGTCGAATGGGGCCAGACCGTGAAGGCGCACGTGGTGCTGAAGCCGGGCATGACGGTTTCCAAGGCCGAGCTGATCGACTTCTGCCGCCGCCACCTCGCAAGCTTCAAATGCCCCGAGCAGGTTGAATTTCAAGACGAGCTTCCCCGAAACCCGCTCGGTAAGATCCTTCGCCAGCAGCTCAGGGCCCGGGAGCCGGTGTAGCCCGCGACGGGCATCCACCATGCGCGCTCGGGGGCCGCAAGCGGAACCACGGCCGCAGCCAGGCAAGGTCGCGACGCGATGGCGCGCCGGCGTGGCGAACGTCGTGCTGAACCGGCCCGGAGTCGCAAACCGCTTGAGCGCATCGATGGGGCGTGCGCTTATGGAAGCGGCCGAACGCTTCGAAGACGACGACACACTCGCGGTGATGACGATTAGCGGCGCCGGCGGCTGCTTTTGTGCCGGCTTCGACGAGGACGTTGACCCAGGAGTGGTCGAGTCGGTCGCCGCACTTTCCAAGCCCACCGTAGCAGTGCTGGGTGGCGACGTATTCGACGAAGGGCTGGAACTCGCGCTCGCCTGTGACCTGCGGCTCGCCGCGCCCGGTATCCGCCTGGCGCTCGGCAATGCGCGCCGCGCTACGATGCCGCGCTTTGGCGCGACGCAGCGGCTCGCGCGTCTCGTCGGTATAGGATGGGCCCTGCGCATGCTGCTTGCGTCCGAAACGCTTGACGCCCGCAGCGCTTTGCGCATCGGCCTGATAACCTACCTGGCGGCCTCGCGCCGCGCGTTGGGGCCGGATACAGTCCGGATGGCGAACCGGCTCAAAGCGCACGGCCCGCTGGCGCTGCGCCTTGCCAAAGAAGCGGTGCTCGCGGGCTACGACATGACTCTTGCTCAGGGTATAAGGCTTGAGGAGGATCTCTACGCGCTGCTCCAGACGACCCGCGATCGAGCCGAAGGGGTGCGCGCGTTTTTGGAAAAGCGAAAACCGCTTTTCAAGGGAAATTGAATTGAACCAGGAGGGGAGGCGGCTTCGGTAACCAGATGGCCAACCAACTCGGCAAGATGTACGAATGCGTCAAATGCGGCGCGCGCATAATCGTCACCAAGGCTGGCGCGGGAACGCTCAAGTGCTGCGACGCGCCGATGCAACAGAAGAAGTGAGGAGTAGCTCGGGCCGCTTATGATAGCAGCGCTTCTGGTCGGAGTCGTCGCGGGATGGCTCGCCGGGCGCCTGGTGCGGGGCGCGGGCTACGGACTGATCGGAGACCTGTTGCTCGGCCTGGTGGGAGGCGCAATCGGCCGCTGGTTATTTCGCGCAGTCGGGGTCGCCCCTTCCGCTACCACCCACGGCATGATCGGTGCGCTCGCGACGGCGACGCTCGGAGCAGTCGCGCTGGTGCTACTTTCACGGCTGGTGCGAAGCACGACCTAAGGCCTCAGCGCCCGACCGGCGCGCCCGCCAACTTTTGCGTGCGCCGTCACAGCACAATAACGCGCTGTAGCGTCCACCGTTTGACGCACCGGAACCAGTTCATGATACAGAATGCCGGGGGAGCCTTTTAGCATGTCATCGATTCGTCGAATCCTGATCAACGTCTGCCTCATGGCTTCAAGCGTGGCTGCACTTATGCTGGCCGCTGCGCCGGGCCGAGCGGCGCCGGCGTCAGGGGCCGGAAAAGATCCGGGCAGTATCGCACCGGGAACCGTCATCACCACGAAAAACTGGCAGCAGTACCGCCGGTTCATGCCCAATGGCATGCAGCTACTTTTCGAGGGCAAGGGTTCCTGGAAGATGCCGGCCGACGTTTCGATGACCGTCGGACCCACGATTGGGCATCCGCTTCCCGCCGGATACGTCGAGGCGACGCGGAAGTACGCCTCCAAGGTGGCGATCGCACAACTCGGCGACGGCGGCCTTATACTGAAGAACTACGTCGCTGGAGAGCCCTTTCCGAATCCGTCACCACCCCATGCCGGCTGGAAGATCCTCGCCAACGTCTGGTACCGCTACCTTCCGCATCTGATCGTCCACACTCCCGACGGCATGGGAACGTTCTGCCTTCAGGACCGCTACGGAAATGTCGCGTGCAACCAGATCATCATGGTGTACCGGCAGATGCGCCATAACACCGACCCTGGCGTGCCGATGACGACTGCCGGAGCCGGTCCGCGCGATTACACCGAATGGACGATGGTCGAGGAGCCGGAGCAGCTCAAGTACAAAGCCAGCCTGACCATCTTTTACCAGGATCTGGCAAAGCCCGAAGACATGTACGCCTTTGTCCCGGAGCTGCGCAGGACGCTGCGGATCAACACCTCGTCGCGTTGTGCTCCCGAATTCGGCAGCGACATGACACCCGACGATCGGCGCTACGGGTTTAACGGGAATATCACCCGGTTCTCGGCAAAACTGCTGGGAGAACGCCGAATACTGGCGCTGGTGAACTTCAACACCCAATTCGGCAAGTTTCCCTCCGAATACTACATGCCGCTCGGATGGCCCAAACCGTCATGGGGCAACTGGGAGCTGCGCGACGTTTACGTAATTGACGTGCGCCGGATTCCATCGCAATCGGCCGGCTACTGCTATGGGCGCCGGATCATGTACGTCGACAAAAATAGCTACGGGATCTTCTGGCAGGACCTCTACGACTCGGACCTCAAACTTTGGAAGGTCGCGTTGAACGCGCCGCGCGCCCGCATGGTCCCCGGCGTCGGCGTTCAGGACGTAAGCGGCTCATCGCTGACCATAATCTGGAACCTGAAAGATCGGCATGCAACCTACCTGTTTGACGCCGACCCCCAAGGTCACGATACGGTCATAAACGAGCAGGTGCCCGCGCAGTTCCATAACGTCGAACGTTACTGCGGTCCGGCGGGACTGGGCGAGATAATGCGCTGAATGGCCGGCGCTACGCGCCTTCACCCAGCTTGCGCTTCAGCACTTCGTTGACCAGGCGGGGATTCGCCCTGCCGCCCATCGCCTTCATCACCTGCCCAACGAAGAAGCCAAAGAGCTTGTCACGGCCGCCGCGATATTCGGCAACTCGCTGCGCTTCTGCGGCGAGTACCCGGTCGCAGGCCTCGGCGATTTTCGCGTCGTCGGACACCTGAGTCAGTCCCAGCTCGGCGACGGTTGCCTCGGCGCCTTGTTGTGTCCGGCACATTGCCTGGAAAGCGTTTTTCGCCCCATTGAGGCTGACGGTCCCGCCCTCAACCATCGCCAGCAGCCGTCCGGTCTCTGCCGGTGACGGCACGGCCTTGGCTAGCGAGCGGCCGGTCTCGTTGACCACGCGCAGCACCTCGGTCATCACCCAGTTGGCGGCGCTTTTGCGGTTGCGAAGGCCGGAAGCGGTCGCCTCGTAGTAATCGGCGAGTCCACGGTCGCGGGTTAGGACAGCAGCTTCGTAGCCGCTCAGCCCCTCGGTGACGTAACGTGCCCGCCGTTCGGCGGGCAGCTCGGGCATCGCCACGCGGATCTCCTCCAGCAGCGGGCCGGGGATTTCGAGCGGCGGCAGGTCAGGCTCCGGAAAGTAGCGGTAGTCATGAGCGAGTTCCTTGGAGCGCATCGGCCGAGTCACCTCGCGCTCAGGGTCGAAGAGCATGGTCTCCTGGCTGACGCGCCTGCCCGCTTCAAGCTCCCCGATCTGGCGCGCGATCTCGTAGCCGATCGCTTTTTCCACGAAGCGAAATGAGTTGAGGTTTTTGATTTCCGCCTTCACGCCCAGCGTCTCGGAGCCGGCGCGCCGCACCGAAACGTTGACGTCGCACCGGAAGCTGCCCTCCTCCATCCGCACGTCCGAGGCGTCGAGATAGAGGAGAAGCGCGCGCAGTTCCTGAAGGTACGAGACCGCCGCCGGTGCCGAGCGGATATCGGGCTCGCTGACGATCTCGAGCAGCGGAACGCCGGAGCGGTTGAAGTCAACCAGGCTCGCTTCGGCACCGTGAATGTTCTTGCCGGCGTCTTCTTCGAGATGAATCCGCACCAGGCGGACACGCTGGGGCGCTTCGCCGCCGTCGGCCGGCAGGTCGATAAATCCGCCGCGGCATACGGGCAGCTCGTACTGGCTAATCTGATAGCCTTTGGGCAGATCGGGATAGAAGTAACTTTTGCGTGCGAAAATCGAGTGCTGCGCTATCTCGCAATGGGCCGCCAGGCCGACCCTGACCGCGAGCTCGACCGCGCGCCGGTTGAGCACCGGCAATACGCCGGGCATCCCAAGGCACACCGGGCATACGTTCTCGTTCGCGGGCGCGCCGAATGCCGTCGAGCATCCGCAAAACAGCTTCGAACGCGTAAGGAGCTGGGCGTGAACCTCGAGCCCAATCACCGCTTCGTAGCCGGCCGTCATCTCCGTTGCCCCGCCCTCCTCAGATGGCCGGTTCGCGCCTTTCGACCCGGCCCGACCGCTCGAGCGCATCCGCCACCTGAAGCATTCGCTGCTCGCCGAAAGCCGGAGCGATGAGCTGCAGCCCGATCGGCAGCCCGTCCCCGTCGTAGCCGCACGGCAGCACCATCGCCGGCAGTCCCGCAAGGTTGACCGAGATGGTGAAGATATCCGACAGGTACATCTGGAGCGGATCGGCTATTTTCTCGCCGATCCGGAACGCAGTCGTCGGCGCGGTGGGCGCCACGATAACGTCACATTGAGCGAAAGCGCGCTCGAAGTCCGCGCGAATCAGCGTGCGAACCTTTTGCGCCTTGAGATAATACGCGTCGTAGTAACCCGCCGACAGAGCGAAAGTGCCCAGCATGATGCGCCGCTTGACCTCAGCGCCGAAACCGGCGGCGCGGCTTCGGCAGTAAAGCGCAAGCAGGTCGCCGGCCGCGCCGCGCAGCCCGTAACGCACCCCGTCGTAGCGTGCCAGGTTGGCGCTCGCCTCGGCGGTTGCAATCAGATAGTAGCAGGCTATCGCGTAGCCGGTATGAGGCAGCGAAACGGCTACCGTCTCGGCGCCCAACGACCGGTAGTGATCGAGCGCGCCGCGCACCGCGGCCTCGACCTCGGGCTGCATTCCTTCGACGAAAAATTCGTGCGGAACGCCGATCCTTAGGCCCTTTACGCCGGCACCGAGCGCCTGCTCGTAGTCAGGTACCGGACGCGCCGTACATGTGGCGTCACGCGGGTCGATACCGGCCAAAACGCGCAGCATGATGGCAGCGTCGGTCACGCACTTGGCAAACGGCCCCACCTGGTCAAGCGACGACGCGTAAGCAATAACCCCGTATCGGCTCACCCGGCTGTAAGTGGGCTTGAGCCCGACAACGCCGCAAAACGCCGCCGGCTCACGGATCGACCCCCCCGTGTCGGTACCCAACGCCCCCAGGCATTCGGCAGCCGCGACAGCCGCGGCCGAGCCGCCCGACGACCCACCAGCGACACGTTCGCGATTGTACGGGTTAGGTGTCGGCCCGAAGGCGGAGTTCTCAGTGGACGAGCCCATCGCAAACTCATCCATGTTGGTCTTGCCAAGGAAAACCGCGCCCTCAGAACGAAGCCGCGCGATGACCGTGGCGTCATACGCGGGAACAAAGTCGGCGAGGATTCGCGAGGCGCAGGTCGTGCGCACGCCGCGGGTGGCAAAGATGTCCTTGATAGCGAGCGGGATGCCGCACAGGGCGGGCGCGCCGCCTGCCGCAAGCCGGCGGTCAGCAGCGTCAGCCTGTTCGAGCGCCTCACGCTCGCACACGGTGACGAAGGCATTCAAAGAAGGCTCGAGCGCTGCGATGCGGTCGAGACAAGCGCGGGTAAGCTCGTGCGCCGAGATCTCGCGTGCGCTCAGAAGCCGTCGAGCTTCTGCTATCGTCAGCCGGTTAAGACCTTCGCTCATGGGCTCTGCTTATAGACGCGATCCGGCCGATGCGGTTCGCTTGTCAGCCACCAAGCATCCCGCCAGCGCCCTCGATATGGCGTCACTCAATGATCCTCGGCACCCGGAAGAAGCGGCCCTCGCGCGCGGGAGCGTTGGCTAGCATAGCTTCCGGGTCGGGCTGATTTGTAACCTGGTCGTCACGAAACGGGGTACCGGCTTCGCCGACTTGCGCGGTGGGCTCGATCGACGCCGTATCCAGCTCGTTGAGCTTCTCGACGTAAGACAGGATCGCGCTCAGCTCGAGCTCAAGGCGTTTCTCTTCCTCGGCGGTGAAGCTGAGCCGCGCCAGAGCGGCAACGTGGCGCACCTGATCGCGCGTTATTCTGGAACTTCCACCCATTGGTGGCAAAATCGTAACATCCCGAGGCGTCGAAGTCAGGGGCACGGACGGGGGGAACAAGAGGATGCAGCGAACGGGCGTCCGCACAGAATTTGGGCGCAGGCCGCGGCCGAATTACAGGGGGCCCGACACCGGCTGGAGTAAAAACCGGTTACGGCGAATTTGGGATTTAGTCACCGGGTTCGCGCTCCGAACGCAGAGCGCCGTCTTGGGCATCCGCGGCGAGCGTCGTGCCGCGCGCTACCTGCGTCTCCGCGGGTATCGAATCTTGGCGCTCAACTTTCGCGCTGCCGGCGCCGAGATTGACCTGGTGGCACTCGATGGCGAAACTCTGGTGTTCGTCGAGGTCAAGACGCGGCGCAGCGAAGCGGCGGGTTCGCCGCTGGCAGCGGTGGACGCACGTAAGCAGGCGCGCCTGCGACGAGCAGCGGAGGTTTACGCGGCACGCGCCGGCACTCAGCGTCCGGTGCGCTTCGACGTCGTGGCTATCCGGGCGCGGCGACTTGTGCCCCGCGTCGAGTTGGTGAAAGGTGCCTTT
>JAJYVB010000343.1 GCA_021792265.1 Deltaproteobacteria bacterium
GGCCGGCAACCAGTCCGGGGAAAGCGAGCGCCATCTGGCGCGCAGGTAACAGCGTTCCTGACAGTATCGTTCGCAGGCCGTAAGTCGATACGGCACGGGTGCGCATCATCTTGGCCAGAAAGCCGCGGTTGCGGAACGCCCGCACGACAGCGCGGCCCGAATTGTCCGGCCCCATCGCGATGAAAAAGCTGGCCGTTACCTGTTCGTCGCGCAGCAGCTCCGAAAGCCTCGGCACTCCCTCGCCGAGGCCCCGGTGAGTATCGACGTCAACGCGTATGGCTACGTCCATCGCCGGTTCGTTGATGCCCTGCCCGTCATCCCTGCCACACGCTGCTCCCCGATCGACGCCTTGGCCGAGCCGCGCGGCTCAGCTTTGACGTGCGTCTTCGAGGAACCATTCTATCGAGCGCTGGAGTCCTTCGCGCAGCGAGACCTTGGGAACAACCCCAAGCAGCGTGCGCATCCTGGTGTTGTCCGGCACGCGGCGCGGGATGTCCTCGTAGCTCTTGCCGTAAACCTCTTCCTGGCTGACGAACCGGATCTTCGATTTTGCCGGTCCGTAAAGTTCGAGCATTAGGCGCGCGAACTCGATAACCGGCACTTCGATGTCGGTCCCGATGTTGATGGCGAAGCCTTCGGCTGCCGGGTTGATTCCCGCCTCGACGGTTGCCTCAATCGCGTCGCTCACGTAGGTGAAGCATCGCGTCTGACTCCCGTCGCCGACCACGGTCAGGTCGGCGCCGCGCAGGAGCTGGCCGATAAAGATCGTGAACAAACGGCCGACATCCACCTTGTCGAGCCGCGGACCATAGACGTTGAAGTACCGCAGCACCGTTACCGGCAGGCCAAGTTTGTGGTAGGCAAAGCAGAAATGTTCGCCGACCGCCTTGGAGGTTGAGTAGCACCAGCGATCGATCGTCGTCGCGCCGAGCACCCGGTCGTCGTCCTCTTTCCAGGGAACTTTGGGATTGCGCCCGTAAACCTCGGAGGTCGAGCTGAAAACCACGCGGCGGCCGTACTTGTAGGCGGCCTTGAGGACGTTCTGGGTTCCGTTGACGTTGACGTTCAGCGTCTCGTAAGGGTCGCCCACGTAATGCTCGACGCCAACCACCGCAGCCAGGTGATAGACCAGGTCGGCACGCGCGACCAGGCTGTCGATAAGCTCGACGTTGAAGATGCTGTCGTGGACGTAGCGAAAGCGCGGCTCGTTCAACAGATGACGCACCTTGGCGATGGAACCAGTGTCGAGAACCAGGACTTCGTCGCCGCGCGCGAGAAACGCTTCGGAAAGATGGGAACCGAGAAAACCTGCACCGCCTGTTATCAAAACTTTCATCGCTTAAACCTGAAGCCGCAATGCAAAATCAATTGAGTCTCGCCCCCCTGCCGCAAAATCCTGCGCCTAGCACTGCTCGCGCCAACCCCTCGCTCTCCCCCTCGAATTGGACGGCGACGAGCAGCAAGCTCCCCGCGCCGGATGCAACCTCGACGGCATCGTCGTGGCGTGCACGCAGTATCGTGCCCGGCGCCGCTCCTTCGCTGCTCTCCGGCACCATCCGCGCCTGCCAAACGAAAAGTTTGCGCCCACCGGCCAGGCAGAAGGCGCCCGGATACGGATGGGTCACGGCACGCACGAGATTGTAGATGCGCCGGGCGGGCCAGTTCCAGTCGATACGGCCGTCTTCGGGCCGGCGCCGGCCGAAATAACTGCCCGCGGCCAGATCCTGCGCCAGGCGCGGCGCCCGCCCCGCCGCGATCAGCGGATGGCACTCGCGCAGCAGTTCGACCCCGAGCGCGACCAGCTTGCGGGAAAGCGTAAGCGCCGTATCCGCCGCGTCGATCGTTACCGCACGCTGGCCAACGATGTCGCCGGCATCGGCGCGTTCGACCATGCAGTGAAGCGTCACCCCGCCCTCGCTCTCGCCGTTCGCGAGCATCCAGTTTACCGGCGCTCGTCCGCGGTAACCCGGCAGTAGCGAGCCGTGAAGGTTGAAGGAGCCCAGGCGGGCGGCTTCGAGCACCGGTGCCGGAAGAAGATGGCGATAATAGAAGGAATAGATTACGTCCGGCCGCAACGCCTGAATCTGCGCCACCTGGCTATCCCCAAGCCGCTCGGGTGTATGGACCGGGATTCCGTTGCAGCGCGCCAGCTCTGCGCAGGAACGCCACCAGATCTCCTCGCCGGGAGCGTCGGTGTGTGTGAAAAGCGCCGCGACGGGCACACCCATACCCAGCAACGCTTCCATGCACGCGTAGCCCATCTCGTGATAGGCGAACAGCAGGCATCGAGCCCGCGAAATCGCAGTGCCGCTCACCCTGGATCGGCCATCCGTGGTCAGTTCCGCGAATCGCGCACGAGGTCCGCAGTTCCCTCGTCGCCGGCGGCGGTGCCGTGAATTGCGCGCACGAGATAGGTCGGGCGGCGCCTCACTTCCAGATAGATTCGGCCGACATACTCGCCGATCAGGCCCAGGGCGAGAAAGATCACGCCGACGAAGAAAAAAAGCACCGCGAACAGCACCCAGAGCGCGCCCTCCTGCTGCGGCCCGTAGACCACGCGATGGACTAGCAGCAGCAGCGCGAAGGCCGCGTCCAGAACGAAGATCAGAATGCCGGTGATGCTCAGCGCCTGGATGGGCAGCAGCGAAAAGCCGGTTATCAGGTTAAGGCTCAGCTTGGCCAGGCCCAGCAGATTGTATTTCGACTCGCCATCGAGCCGCGCCTGATGGCCAACGCGGATCTCGGTAACGCGCTTGGCAAAGGAGTTCGCCAGCGCCGGTACGAAAGCTGCCTTTTCGTCGCAGCGCACGACGGTATCGACGATATGGCGGCGGTAGGCGCGCAGCATGCACCCATAATCGTGCATCGGCACGCCCACGATCAGCGAAGTCACGCGATTGTGCAGGCGCGAGGCGAAACGCCGATAGGCATGGTCATGGCGCTCCTCACGCC
>JAJYVB010000049.1 GCA_021792265.1 Deltaproteobacteria bacterium
GTTCGGCCTCATTCGTCACCTCGTTGGCAGACTCGGCCCCCCCCCCCACGATGCGGCCGTGCGGGTCGGTGTGGGCGACGACGCAGCCGTTTTGGCAACACCGGATGGCTTCGACTGGGTGGTTACCACGGACTCTTTGGTGGAAGGGGTACACTTTCTGCCGGCGACAATGGCTTTCGTCGACGTCGGGTATAAATCGGTTGCGGCTTCCGTGAGTGATATTGCGGCGATGGGCGGGACGCCAACGGTGTGCGTGGTGAACCTTGCGGTTCGCGACGGGTTGGACGCGCGGTTCCTTAACCGGCTTTACGTCGGACTCAAGCGTGCCGCGCGGCGGTTCTCAGTGGAGTTGGCGGGAGGTAACGTGACCCGCGCCTCCGAGCTTTCTCTAACGATTGCGCTTCTGGGTGAGGCTCCTGCTCGAACACCTGGGCGCCATCTGGCGCGCGCAGGCGATGCTATCTACGTCACCGGAACGCTAGGGGACGCAGCGGCGGGATGGCGGCTCCTCGACGGCCGGCTTCGAGCCTCGTCCACTTGGCACAAAAAGCTGGTTGACCGTTACCTTAACCCTGCGCCCCGCCTTGCGGCCGGCCGTGCGCTCGCACGTACCGGCTTGCGCGTCGCCGCCATCGACGTGAGCGACGGCCTGATTCAGGACCTCGGTCATGTGCTTGAACGCAGCCGGGTCGGTGCCCGTCTCGATCTCTGCGCGATTCCCCTGTCGCCTGCATATCGTGCGGTTATGGGCGAAGATCGGGCATTGGCACTGGGCGGCGGCGAAGACTACGAGCTGCTTTTCTGCATGGCGCCCGCTTACTCGGAGTGCGAGCTGGGACACCGCCTCGGAGTTGCGGTGTCTCGAATCGGGCAAATTGTCGAAGGGCGCCGGCTCCTCGTACGTGAAACCGACGGGCGTGAGCGTCGGATTGACCCGCGAGGGGCGGGTTTCGATCAGCTCGGGTCCAAGGCGTGAGGCGATGTACCTGCTGCCGCTTGTAGTGGCTGGGCTGCTCGCGCTCAGTGCTCTGCTGGCTGCCTCCGAGACCGCGGTTTTTTCACTGGTCAGGATGGAACGGCTGCGCGAGGGTCTCTCCGAGCGGGTCAGGACTGCGGTTGAAAGGCTGCTTCGCGAACCGCTGAGTTCGCTGGTCATAGTCCTGGGTTTGAACGAGGCCGTCAACGTCTTTGCCGAATGCCTTGCGAGCGCCTTTCTTTTGCTATGGCTGGGGCCGGCGGGCTCCTACGTGGCAGTCCCGCTGCTGCTCGTAGTGGTTTTGCTGTTCTGCGACATCACGCCGAAAACCTTAGCGCTTGGCTTTCCCGGCGTTATCGCAGCGGCCAGCGCTCGCCCGCTGGCGGCGCTGGCCTCGGTGCTCCACCCGCTGGCTCGTCTTTTGGGCGCTCGCCCCGAGAGCGCGGCGGCGGCCGAAGCTCTTTCGGAAACCGAGTTTAAAGCGCTCGTACGCTTGGGCGAGTATCAGGGCGAAGTGAGCCCGGCCGAACGCGAGTTCATCCACCGGGTGTTCGAGTTCGCCAACCGCCGCGCTGCCAACGTGATGACGCCTCGTAAAAAAATCTTCGCGCTCGATATCGCTGTGCCTGCCGAAGCGGTGCTCGCGGAGGTTGCCCATCGCCACTTCTCCCGGGTCCCTATGTATCGCGGAAGCTTTGACAATATCATCGGAATTCTTCACGCGAAGGACCTGGCCGAGCGGCGCCTCGACCGCGGAGCGGTACATCTCGAGCGTGCGCTGCGCCCGGCGCATTTCGTGCCGCCCACCAAAGCGCTCGGCGACCTGTTCGAGGAAATGCGGCGCGACCGGTTCCAGATCGCCCTGGTGGTTGACGAATACGGGCGAATCCAGGGGTTGATTACGCTGGAGGATATGCTTGAAGAACTCTTCGGCGAAATCCGCGACGAGTTCGAACTTGAGATACCCGAGGTCACGGCGGTTAGTAATGATGAATGGCTGGTTGCGGGCGCGATTGGCCTGGCGCGCTTTGTCGAGACGTTGGGGTTGAGGAACGGTCTCGCCGACGATCGCGGAAGCCGCACTTTGAGCAGCTACCTGCTGCGCAGGTTCGGCCGGGTCCCGCGTTCGGGCGAGCGGCTTTCAATTGACGCAATGGAGCTCGAAGTCGAGCGCGTACGCGGCGCCACGATCGAGCTTGTGAGGGTTCGCCGATGTCGCCGGCCGTAACGCTGGCCGTAGTGGCGGGCTGCGTCGTTCTGCAGGCGCTCTTTGCAGCCTGCGAGATTGCGCTGGTCGCCGCCGATGATTTGAAGGTGCGCGCGGAGGCGCAGCGCGGCCTACCGCAGGCGCGCGCTCTTGAAACGCTGCTCGAGCAGCGCGGCCGGATGCTGGCGCTCACCCTGACCTGCACCAATCTGGCTACCGTCACCGCCGCGGTCGTGCTCACCGCCTGGTTGCATCGCTTGGGGCCGCGCCTTCTCTATCTCGCTCCGTTCGTGCTCGCGCCGCTTACGCTGCTGCTGGGCGAAGTGGTTCCGAAACTGGCCGCACTCGGCCGTCCGCTCGCCCTGATACGCGCGATGGGACCGGTGCTCCGCGCGCTTGGGCTCGTGCTGGCCCCGGTACTCATCGCTGAGACGTCGCTAAGCACCCGCCTGCGCCGGCTCTGGGGTGTGGCTCCCGAGCTTCGCGGCGCTTTCCTGACGCGTGAGGATCTGGCTTTTCTCATCCGGCGTGACGGCACCCCGGTGCGCGGGACGGTGGCTGCGCACGACGCCATCCTGCCGGTGGAGCGCTCGATGATCGGGCGCCTTTTCCGTTTCGCGCGCACCGAGGCTCGCAAGGCCATGGTGCCGCTCATCCGGGTCGAAGCGGTTTCGCAGACCGAGACGCTCGCCGCGGCGGTCGACGTGGCGCGCAAAGGGCGCTTCAGCCGCTTGCCGGTCTTTCACGGCCGCGTCGTCAATATCGTCGGCGTAGTGCATCTGTTCGATCTGTTGGAAGCGCCCGACTTGAGCAGGCCGGTGGCCGAGCTTGTCCGGCCAGTGAGCTACTTTTCCGAGTCAGAACCTCTCAATCAGATACTGCTCGCCTTCAAGCGCACCGGCGAAAGCCTCGGCGTGGTGGTCGATGAGTACGGGGGTGCCTCGGGAATCATCACGGTCGAGGATCTGCTCGAAGAGATCGTTGGCGAACTCGCCGACGAGCACACCGAGCCCGAGGATCTGGTCAAGGTCCTCGACGCGCGTACCCTGCGGCTGGCGGCGCGGTGCGCGGTGGCGGAGCTTAACGAGCGCTTCGGTCTTCGGCTCCCTGAAGGCGACGAGTATGCTACCATCGGCGGCCTGATGGTGGAGCGCCTCGGTCATATTCCGAAAACCGGTGAGCAGCTTGCCGTCGTTGGAGTTACTCTAACCGTGGTTCGAAGCGACGCGCGGGCGGTGCGCGAGCTGCTACTGCTGGCCGATCGGCCGCTGCGCCTCGAGCACGCCGTGCGGCGATGACCGAGGCGCGAATCCGCAGGATTCTCGAAGATCTCGCGGCAGGCCGAAAGAGCGTTGAAGAGGCGCTCGGGCGGTTGCGTTCTCTGCCCTTCGAAGATTTGGGCTTCGCGCGCCTCGACCACCATCGCAGCCTGCGCCGGGGCGTTCCCGAGGTGATTTTCGGCGAGGGCAAAAGCGCGGCGCAAATCGCAGCAATCGGCGCACGGATGCTGCGCGCAGGAACTAATCTTCTCGTCACAAGGATTGACCCGGTAAAGGCGCGCGGTGTGCGGCGGCGGCTTCGCCGTCTACGCTACTATCCGCAGGCCTGTCTGGGGACGATAGTAGCGGCAGCCGTGCGGCCGGCAGGTCATGGTTCGGTTGCAGTGGTAAGCGCCGGAACGTCCGACCTCGCGGTAGCCGAAGAGGCTGCTTTGTCGGCGGAGTTTCTGGGCAATCGCGTCGAGCGGTTGTACGATATTGGTGTCGCTGGGATTCATCGCCTTACGGCGAACCTGCCCGCGCTCGAGCGGGCCAGCGTCGTAATCGTGGTGGCTGGCATGGAGGGGGCTCTGCCATCGGTGGTTGCCGGGCTAATTGATCGGCCGGTTATCGCCGTGCCGACCAGCGTAGGCTATGGCGCCGCGTTTGGCGGAGTGGCGGCGCTTCTGGCCATGCTCAATAGCTGCTCCAGTGGAGTGACGGTGGTCAATATCGATAACGGCTTCGGCGCGGCCCTGGCGGCTACGCTCATCAATCGGGTCGGACTGCGCCGCGCCGGCCGCGAGGCTCGCTGATGGCCGAGGGCAAGCGGCTTACGACCGGGCGGGCGCGGCGCGCGGTGGGCTCCAGCTACTTGTGGAGCACGCTCAGGCGCCCGTTTCTCGACAAGATCGAACGCGACCGGGAGATGCTGGCGACGCACATCCGCAACGCCGGCCGCATCGTGGAAAGCTCCAAGCATCTGCGTGGCGCCTTCCTCAAGCTTATCCAGATGCTTTCGATGCGCACCGACCTGTTTCCCGAGGAAGCCATCGATATCCTGAAGACGACCCGCTCCGAAGTCCCCGCTATGGATTACGCGACTATCTCGGAGCAGGTCAAAAGCGAGTTGGGCCGCCGCCCCGAGCAGCTCTTTGCCCGCTTCGAGCCCGAGGCGTTTGCCGCCGCGTCACTAGGCCAGGTTCATCGCGCCCGCCTGCGAAGCGGAGGGGAGGTCGCTGTCAAGGTTCAATACCCGGGAATCGACCGCACGGTCGATCAGGACCTGGGAAACGTGCGCCTGTTGCTGCGCGCCTTTGGCGCGATCGCGCGCGACGTGATGCGCCAGCAGGTCGATACGCGCGCGATTTACAACGAACTGGAGGCGCGGCTCAAGGAAGAGCTCGACTACGAGAACGAGGCGCGCAACATCGCCGAATTTCGCCGCCTGCTCGCCGACGATCCGGAGATTATGTTGCCGCGCGTTGTGAGCGAACTGAGCTCGCGCCGCGTCCTGACGATGACCTATCTGGATGGCTATCAGCTTTCCGACCTGCTCACACCTGCAGCCGACGCCGAGCTCCGCCATTGGGTCGCTTGCAAATACTACATGCTGGTGTGGCGCCAGATCCTCGAGTTCGGCGTTCTCCACACCGATCCCCACCCGGGCAACTACCTCGTCACGTACCATCCCAAGCTCGGCATGCTCGATTTCGGCTCGATCCGCCGGTTTCCCGAATCGGTCCGTCGGGCTGGGGTGCGCTTTGCGCGCGGCCTGGTCGGACACGACGACCGGGCGGTCGCCCAGGCCCTGGTTACGCTCGGCTACCTCGACCGTGACCACAACCCGCGTCCCATGCTGAAAATAATTCATATCCTGTTCGAGCCGATGCTGATCGACCGCGAATACGATCCGGCGGAGTACGACGCCATGGCCAAGGCGGCGGAGGTTAGCGAGATCGCCTTCAAACACCGGCTTTACAGGTCGCCATCGCATAGCGTCTTCCTGCTGCGCGCGCTCATTGGCCTCGACGGGATCATCAAGGGGTTGGCAAGCCGCGCGAACTACCGCCGGCTCTTTATCAGTTGCGTCGAGCGAGCGAGCGCCTGAGCCCGGCGCGCCGCCTTATGCGGCGGGCAGCAGCAGATCGGTTCGTACGATGCGCGCCGCGGCAGCGTTGACCGTCGCCTTCGAGAAGGCGGCTGCGGTCGGATTTTTGGCCGCCAGCTCTTGGGCGAAGCGCTGGACCTCAGTGGGAAATTCTTCGCGTCGCAACACACGATTTACCAGGCCCAGCTCGTAAAGCTCCCGCGCCTTGTAGTGGCGGCACGAAATGATTATCTCGCGGGCGCGAAAGGGTCCCACGGCTGCGGTCAGCAGGCCGCAGGCCGCGGCGCCGAGCGGCACTCCCAGATCGACTTCCGGAAACCAGAATTCAGCCTGCTCGATCGCCAGAACGAAATCACACCCCAGCGCAAGCGACCAGCCGCCGCCGATGGCGTAGCCGTTGACCGCCGACACCGTCAGCGCCTCCATCGAACCAAGCATGGCGACGGCGCGTCCGATGATGCGGCTGGTGCGCCGCGCCGACTCTGCCAGGCTGCGCTGGCGTTCGGCCGGGTCGGAAATGGCCCGGTAAGCCGAGAGATCGGCACCCGCGGAGAATGTATTGCCGGTTGCGGTAAAAACCAGCACTCGCACGTCGTTATCGTCGCGAATCGCGGCGAGATGGCCCTCAAGCTCTTTCATCACCTCGACGTTGAGCGGGTTGCGCTTTTCCGGCCGATTGAAGGTAAGCGTCGCAATTCGTCCGATTTTTTCGCGAAGAAAATAGCCAGCCATGCCTGCCCTCCTGGGTCTCGAGCGTTCACTAACGGCGTGCAGGTTACCGCAAATCGTCCGCTGAGAGTATCCGGCAGGGGACACGGTGCACTTTGCCAGCGCGTCGCGACCGACGGTGAAGCCCGGGCCTAGAAAAACGGGATGCGCATCGTTACCAGCCACTGATGGTTGAAAGTGCGCGCCTGAGTGGCTGCGAATTGATAACCGACGCCGAGCACAAAATACGTGTGCTGCGTCAGCTTGAAGCGGCCCGCGATTATTCCGGGCAGGAGGTAAAGCTGCTGCTGGCCGCGATTCGCGCCGTTGGGGAAAGACACCCACGTGGTCTCGAATTCCGGCCAGAGCGGAATTGTCCATTCGCCGATATGGAAACGGTTGCCGTACTGGAAGGTGCTGTTCCACGTGACCGGGGTCCCAATCTCGCCTGCCTGTCCGTCGGGCACGCTGGGTCCGATGGTGGCCTGGTAGTCGAACTCCCCATACCTGGTCACTATCCCTTTGCCAAAGCCGATCAGCGGCGAGAAGAAATCGTGGTTTTGAGAGACGAAGGTGTTCGAGCCGGTTGCGAAACTGCTTGAGAGCATAAAGGTAAGCACGTAATTCCCCGCGTCGCTGGGCGAGGAGAACAGGCGATACTTGAACAGAAAGGGCCAGTCTGCCCAGCCAGAGGTGTTTTTGTCGGCCGGCAGGTTTTTTGTCACGTAGGATGGGTTGCCGAGGATGATCTCAGTGTTCTCGGTCGGGATGATCTCTGTGCCCTTGCTCGCGTACGTGAACGTCTGGAGACCGTGCGGCGCAAAGCTGAAGCCGTAGTCGGTACGAATTTCTTGTTGCAGCGTCGGTATCACGGTGAAAACAGGCGTCATCCAGTCGGGCTGTTCCTCCTCGTGGGTCTGATGGACCATGTCCAGCCACTGGTTGTAATGCCCCTCAAAGACGTCGAGCAGCGTGTATCCGCTGTAATTGCTGCCGCCTGTAGCCTGCGCCCGGCATGGTCCCGCACACACCGTCAGGAATGCCACCACGAAGGTTGCAGCCGCACCCCCGTGCTTGAGAACGATTTGGGTTCGTCGGTTCATGGCCCTGAAGTCATGCCATGATAGATAACTATTGTCAAGAATTCTGGCGCAACAGGATAAGCCTCTGTAACGCATCGCTGCCGCACCGTTGCGGCGAGCCGCTCGTTGTCTGCGGTTATCGTGCTTTTGAGCTGGTACCGAAAGCTTGGCGCCCGGATTAACCTTGCGATCCTGGCTCAAAGCGCGATGTCGGTGTGGCGGCGAGTGTCTAGCGGCCGGCGCGCTGGGCGGTGATCCACCCGCTGCCGCGAAACCACGGGGGCTGCATCCAGATTGCGGGGCCGCATCGCGCGAGCTCGTGTTCGTCGCAATGAAGTTCGCCGGCGGCTGTAATGCGGCAGGTCCAATCGCCCTCATCGACCACATGCATGAACATCATAGTCGTGTAGCTGATCGTTTCGCGCAGCTCGATCGTCTCGCCGTGTGCCCCCGTTACGTCCCAGCGCTGCGCCACGCGGTTGCCGTACTGGCCGTGAGCCATGGTCAAGGTTAGCGGCTGACTCCCGATTCGCCGAAAGCACCATCGAAGCTTGATCGGCTTGGTGCGCCCCGAAACCGCGTTCGGGCATCCGCCCAGATACTGGAGGCTCGAAGCGCCAGTTCCCTGCCAGCATCCCTCTATCGCGCGTGGGACCCAGATCGTCTGACCGGCGCTGCCAATCACGGGAATTGTGTCTACCGGATGGCTTGGCTGTATCCGCGGGATCATCAAGGCGTTCCCGCCGGGGCGTGGTTGCGGCGCGGGAGGTTGGACGACGGGATTCAATACCACGGTGTTCGAACTATTCGCCGGCGGAGGAGCTGGTGCAACACGCTGAAGTGCAGGCACTTTCAAGACTGCGGCGGGGGTCCTTTGAGGCGATGGGACAATCGTGGGTGCTACCGGCACGACGGGCGCGAAGGCATTTGCAACCGGTGGCGCGCCTTCCGGCTGCGCAGCGTTGTCGGCCGCCGTGACGAAAAACGGCGCCGGAAAGATCGGCCACTGGTACCATTGATAACTCACGCCCAGGGCGATTCCTGCGGCAAACATAACTGCCACAACGCCGGCCAGCCTGAGCAAGCGAACCCGAGGCTTCTTCATGGATTCCTGGCCGGTCCTTCCCGGCAAAAAGCGCGCCGGTTCAAGCTTCACGCATCCTTGGCGAGCGACTCAATGGGGATTTTCGACACCTGCTTTCCTTACTATATTCTCGCCCAGGGGCGGAGAACTACCGGAACTCTTGCACAAGCTTTCGTTTGCGGAACAAAGCAGTAGCCATCAGCCGTTCAGTTTCTTTGTTCGGTCCGCTGTCGGCGCTCATTAAAGAAGGAGTGCGTCGACAAGAGCAGGCGGAAGCGGCGCGTCAAAGCCAAGTGTTCCGAGACAGGGTGCGCGGCACAGCCGTGCTAGAGAGGCAGAATTCGTCAGCGAAGCCTCCGAGCGTGGCGGCTCGATGTCATTGATCACGTAGCCGCGCGTTGCCACGGCGCGGCTTGCGGCGTAGTCGAGCGACAGGACGGCCGCGTTGATCGCGCCGAGCCGATTCGCCACGACCAGTATCAGCTCGAGACGGAACGCAAGCGCGAGGTCGGCGTAATTGCTTTCCCAGGTGATAGGAACGGCGAGGCCGCCCGCGCCTTCGACGAGAACGCAGTCGCTCTGCGCGGCGATTTGCTCGAAGCTGTCAGCGAGACGCCCGAAATTTACTGCCGGTAAACCGTCGCGTTCCGCGGCCGCCGCCGGAGCGAGCGGCGAGCGGTAGCGGTAGGGGCAGATCAGCTCCGGCGCTAGTGACGACGCCGCGGCTGCTCGCAGCATCATGGCGTCGGCAGCAACGAGTCCCCCACCTTCTTCGCTGCATCCTGTTTCGGCCGGTTTCATCACGCCGACTCGCAGGCCGCGCGTCCGTAGCGCTGCCGCAAGCGCGCATCCCAGCGTCGTTTTACCCACGCCCGTGCCGGTGCCGCTTATCAGCCACCGTCGCCCGCTCATCGCGATTCGCTTCTTTGGCTTGCGCCGGCGATTTCGCGTACGCCGTAGAGTGCCGCGTCAAGCATCAGATCGATCTCTTGCGTCGTTATCGAAAGGGGCGGCATGAAAACCAGCACGTCGCCTAGCGGACGCAAAAAGACTTCGTACTTGCGCGCTGCGCCGCATATTCGCGATCCCACCTGCGCGGCAACCGGCCACGGGCGGCGCCGCTCCGGGTCCTCCATCAGCTCGACGCCCGCCATCAGGCCCGCCTGCCTGATGTCTGCGACGCGGGAATGGCCTGCGAAGCGCTTGGCCAGTGCCTCGCGCAAATGGTCGATAAGCGGCTGGATACGATCGAGGACGCGCTCCCTGCGAAAGATTTCGAGGTTGGCAAGCGCTACGGCGGTGGCTAACGGGTTGCCGGTGTACGTGTGCCCATAGTAAAAGGCGCGGAACTCTTCAGGCTCGCCCAGAAACGCCTCGAAGACGCGCTCGGTAGCGAGCGTCGCAGCAAGCGGCATGTAGCCTCCCGTGATGCCCTTGCCCAGGCACATGAGGTCGGGGCTGACCCCGGCTTGCTCGCAGGCGAACATCGTACCGGTTCGTCCAAAGCCGGTTGCGACTTCGTCGAAGACGACGAGCGCGCCCTCAGCGCGTGCAAGTTCAACGAGCCGGCGAAGATAGCCCGCCGAATGCGTCCACATTCCAGCCGCGCCCTGCACCAACGGCTCGACTATCAAGGCGGCAATCTCGCCGGTGTTTTGTGTCAGCAACTCGTTCGCCCGGGCGAGCGCAGCTTCCTCGGCAGCTTGGGCCTCGAGCCCGCGGTAAAACCGATAGACATGCGGCGAGTCGGCTTTCAGCACGGGGAAGAGAAGCGGCTGCAGGTGGCGATGAAAACGATCGCTGAAGCCCAGGCTCACCGAGCCGAGCGTATCACCGTGATAGGACTCGGTTAGCGTCAGGAAGCGGGTGCGGCGCGGTTGGCCTGCGAGCTGCCAGTATTGGGCCGCAATCCGCAGCGCGACTTCGACCGCCTCGGCGCCCGAGTCGGAGTAGAAGACGCGCGTAAGGCCTGGCGGTGCGCAGGCAATAAGTTCACGTGCGAGCTCGGCCGCTCCGGGATGGCTCAGGCCAAGCATCGTCGAGTGGGCGATGCGCGTGGCCTGTGCGGCAAGCGCGCGGTCGAGTTCAGCCTTGCGATGGCCGTGGACGTTGCACCATAGCGACGCGACGCCGTCGAGATAGCGGCGGCCGCGCACGTCGATGAGATAGTTGCCCTCGCCGCGCTCGATAAGCAGCGGATCGTTGTCGGCCATCCACGCGCGCATCTGGGTGAACGGATGCCACAGGTAGCGATGATCCAGAGCCACCAGCCGGCTGAAATCGTCCTCTTGCATGGTTTGCAGCTCGTATTAAGAAAATGCGCCGGCCGCGCGTGAACACCGCACGATGTCGGCCGCCATAGCGTGGCCCGGCGCGTTACCCGATAAGTCTCAGTTCGCGCCCCGATTCTACGAAAGCAGTCAGCACCTCGTCGAGGTCGGCATGAGTATGCTCGGCGGTGGGCGTCACGCGCAGGCGGGCGGTTCCGGGCGGCACGGTCGGCGGCCGAATCGCGGTTACGTAAACACCTCGTTCAAAAAGCGCCGCAGCCATCGCGAGCGCCTGGCGCTCATCGCCCAGCATGACGGGAATAATCGGGGTCTGGGTCGGTGCGATCCGGAAACCAGCGCGGCCAAGCTTGTCGCGAAGGTACTCGGCGTTGTCGAGCAGGAGGCGCCGGCGCTCGGGTTCCTCTTCGAGGATCGCGAGCGCTTGTTCGGCTGCGGCTGCGAGTGCGGGCGCAAGGCCGGTGGTGTAAATAAAACTTCGTGCGCGGTTGATCAGGAACTCGGCCAGCATGTGCGACCCGGCAGCGTACGCGCCGTAAGAACCAAGAGCTTTGCTGAGGGTTCCTATGCGCACGTCGACTTCCTGCCCCAGGTCAAGATCAGCGGCTAGTCCCGCACCGCCTGGTCCCAAAACGCCGATTGCGTGCGCTTCGTCGACCATCAAAACGGCGTCGAATCGGTGCTTGAGTTCAACCATTTCGGCGAGCCGCGCGCAGTCGCCGTCCATGCTGAAAACGGCGTCGGTAACGATCAGGCGCCGGCGCGCCTGGCGCGATTGTTCAAGTAGCACTTGAAGATGGCCGCAGTCGCGATGGCGGAAGACGCGCACCTCGGCGCGGCTCAACCGGCATCCGTCGATAAGGCTCGCGTGGTTCAGCTCGTCGCCGAGTACAACGTCTCCCTTCCCCGCCAGCGCCGTTATGGTGCCCAGGTTGGCAAGATAACCGGAGCCGAAGACCAGCGCGGCCTCGGTTCCCTGGAACCGCGCCAGGCGCCGCTCGAGGCGGCTGAGCGGATCGAGGCTCCCAGCGATAAGGCGAGAGGCGCCCGCTCCGACACCGTAGCGCTCCAGCGCATGGCGGGCAGCGTCCCGAAGGCGCGGGTGCCCGGCAAGACCAAGGTAATTGTTCGAGCATAGCATCAGCATCGAGCGCCCGCCGATAAGTACACGGGCACCCTGGGCGCTGTCGACGTTGCGCAGGTGGCGCAGCAACGACCGGCCCTCAAGCTCGGCCAGCGCCGCGGCGAGCTCCTGCTCGAACCGATTCATCGTATCATTCAGTGTTCGCAGCCCTAGGAAATTCATTTAGCATCTCTGCGCAGACGAGGCACCACCGCTTTGCCTGTAAACGGCCGTGCGGAGTCGCAGCCGTCCGTGGGGCTTCTTGGATTTGCTCGCGTCACGCTGGTAGGGTGAAGGACAGGGAACAGGGGGCGGACCGGCTTCGAGAGACATCCACGATGGCAGGCAAGGGGTTCTGCGCACTCCTGATTGCTGCCCTGGTTGGCGCGCCTTTCGCGCGGGCGGTGCCGGCGGCGGCTCAGGCTGCTCCGAGCATGTCGGTGATGGCCGGCCGCGTGGGGTCGGACGCGAAGTACCTGGTCAACAATACTGTTGCCGATGCGATCTCGGTCGCAACCTCACCGCTGCATATCGGAGAGGCTGGCGCGCTGCTTAGCAACCCGCGCTTTTACCTTGTGATAGGCGGAGCGGGCGCGCTGTTCGGCGGCGCCTTCGCTCTGGATCAGACGATGCGCAGCCATTTGCGCGCGATGTCGTCGAGCGATGCGACGCTGCTGCAAAACGTAAGCTACGGTTCGGTCAGCGCCGCAACATTCCTGCTCTGGGGCTACGGACTTTATACGGGTGACGACGAAGCGCGACACTACGCGTTGACTGCCGGCGAAGGCGCCGGTGTTGCCACCCTGGTCGACATCGGCATAAAGGCGGCGTTTGGCCGCCTGCGTCCATATCAGAGCAGCAGCCACACGTCCTTTTTCCATGGCGGGCAGTCTTTCGTCTCGGGCGACGTCACCCCGATGTTCGGGTTGGCAGCCGGGATAAGCGAGTACTTCAACAACCGTTGGTACGTCGCGGTTCCCGTCTATTCGCTTGCCCTGCTCGACGGTTTCGGGCGTATGGGCCACGACGCGCACTGGTTCTCGGACGTCATTGGCGCGGCTTTGCTGGGCGTCGGGACAACCGAACTTTTGATCTGGCTGCACAAGCAGCATCTGGCGGAGTCCAACACGTTCTGGCTTTTTCCGGTCAGTCCGCCGCCGACGGTTTCCCGCAACGCGGGCGCGGTCCCCGAGGGCGTCGGCATCGCCTTTTCCTGGTAACTTCCGGAAAGTTAAAGCTGTGATTTAATTTTTGCTTGCGCCGATGCGGCCTGCGGGTAGCTTGATCCCGGAGCTTTCAGCGGAAAAGAATTATATAAGAATTTTGGCGCGTTCGAGGATTGCACCAGGATACCGTAAACTTTAGCCAGGTGATTACTTTGAATCGTGCAACAGATCTCTCCGGATCGGCTACTGGGTGCCGTGCGGCGGCAGGCCGCATTGGGGCGAGCGCTCTCTTGCGAACCTTTGCAGCGGCCGTCTTGGTCGCGGCAGCGCTGGCTGGCAAAGCGTTATCGGCCGGTGCTACCGCGACCAGTGCCCCGGTGTCGGAAGTCAAAGTCGTGCTCGACAAGGCGCTCGCCATCCTGCGCGATAGCAAAACGCCGCTGCCTCAGCGCCGCGAGGAACTACGGACGATAGTTGCCGCGCACTTCGATTTTAACGAAATGTCCCGTTCGGCGCTCGGCTACCACTGGCGCTACATCTCGCCGGCCCAGCGCAGCGAGTTCGTGTCTGTCTTCACCAAGTTTATCGAGGATACCTACCTCAACAAAATCCAGTATTACTCGGGGCAAGACATCGAAATCGGGCGTACGATTGCAAGCGGTCCGGGTTACGCAGAGGTCCGGACCAAGGTCGTCAAGCGGGGCAGCGAAGAGCAGCCGCTGGCCCTCAACTTCGAACTCAAGCAAACCGCCGGCCGCTGGCTGATCTACGACGTGACCGTCGATCAGATCAGCATCGTCGCCAACTATCGCAACCAGTTTAACCGCGTCTTCAACGAGAAGGGCTTCGGCACGCTCATGAGCGATCTGAAGCGCAAACAGGAGCAGCTCGCCGCCTCGCTTGGCCACGCCTGAGCGCGGCGCGCTAGCGTTCGAGCTTCTGGAATTCGCGCTGGGCGTCGTTGAAGACCCGCACCGCCTGGACCGCGGCGGGAATGCCTGCGTACTGCGAGAGGTGAACGACGATCTCCTTCAGTTCCTGCTCGGTCACGCCGGCGCGCAGCGCTCCCACCATGTGATTTTTAAGCTCAGGAAGCCGTCCCAGGGTGATGAGCGCGGCGACGGTAATCATCGAGCGGATTTTTGTGGGCAGCCCGGGACGTGACCACACGTCGCCGAAACAGACATCGGTGAGCAGGCGTGCGAATCCCTCGTCGAACTGCCGCAGTTGCTCGATCCGTTCCAGCGAATCGCGCTCGCCGAACAGCTCGGCGCGTTTTTTAAGCCCCTTGTCGCGGTTGCTCTCAGCCATCGCTTTGACCTCCGTCCGGCCGTCACAAAAGCGCAAGCAAGCTAGCACAGGCCGCGGGCGCAATCCAAACGGGTTCGGCGCCGGCGTTCTAACCTGCAGGCGCATCCGCTCGCGATTGCGGAAAACCAACCGCTGGCGCCGCTCGCTAGAGGTTGACCATATACGTATATACGTATAAGCTTAGCCCCATGGACGAACTCTCGCGGACCTTCAGGGCGCTCGCCGAACCCGCGCGGCTGCGCATCTTAAATCTGCTCATCCGGTCCCCGTTTTGCGTATGCGAGCTGGAGCAGGCGCTCGGGCTGTCTCAGCCGCTTCTCTCCCGCCACTTGAGCTATCTTCGCAACTGCGGCCTGGTCGAGAGCCGCCGCGACGGGATGCGCGTGAACTACAAGCTAAACGGCAGGCATCCGTACCTGAGGCGGCTCCACGGTTTCCTGGCGCGGACCTTGCGCGCTGATGCTGTTGGGCGCGGCGATCTCGCCAGGTTTGCAAAGCACCCGCGCG
>JAJYVB010000344.1 GCA_021792265.1 Deltaproteobacteria bacterium
CCTATAACCGTTATCTTGCCGGCCAGATACCGGCCGAAATCAGGCGCGATTACGAAGTTAAACGCAAAACTCTGATGCGCTACTGGGAGCGGCCTCCGGCAGCCCCTCGGGCGAGCTAACAAATGCACCAGCCGGTCGTCGTTGATATCCCGCGTTAGCGTGGCAGTGTTAGGCGTCAACCTGCAAGAAATCGGCGGCTTTCCTTCAGCTCTCTCCCTGCGGGAGAGACTACAGTGAGGGGTTAGGCTAGGGCGCTGTCTACGGCCCTGACCAGATGGCCCTTGGGCACGGCGCCGATTATCTGGTCCTTGACCTGGCCATCCTTGAAAATCATCAGGTTGGGGATGGAGCGCACGTTGTAGCGCATCGCGACCCCGGCGTTGTCGTCAACGTTGATTTTGACGACCTTAAGACGGCCCTGATACTCGCCCGCGACATCCTCGACCGCTGGAGCTATCGCTCGGCATGGGCCACACCATGGCGCCCAGAAATCGACCAGTACCGGCTTGTCCGACTTCAGCACCTCCTGTTCGAAGGTGGCATCGGTTACATGAGTTACGTGCTCGCTCGCCATGGTAATGCTTTTCTCCTGCCCAAGACCGCTTCCAATTCGCTCTGCTTTGAAAATAAGGACGCCGGTATGGGCAGTCAAGGCACAGAAACTCGCGGCTTCGCGCCCGATCCGGCAAAGAAGCACCGTGACGGGCGCTTCTCACACTGGTTAGGGCAGTTTTGTGCTCAGCTCGTGTATTTCGCACGGCCGCTGCTCCCCGCCGCCGGAGAGCCGTCAGCGCTGTAGAGTGCGCGCAAGCGTCCGCCGGGTCGGCTACCGAGCGAATCCCAGTTGCCCGACTCGACCACGTGCCCGTTCTCGATCACGTGGATCTGGCCGGCCCAGCGCAAAGTCGAAGGCCGGTGCGCGATCAACAGCACGGCCAGGCGCTCAGCTTGCCGAAGCTTATCGATCGCGTCCAGGATCTGTGTTTCGTTCTCCGTGTCAAGGTTGTTCGTCGCTTCGTCCAGTATCAGGAGGGCAGGACGCCTGAGCAGCGCCCGAGCCAGTGCCAGACGTTGCCGCTCTCCCGCCGAGACCGTCAGGCCCCGGTCGCCAACCACCGTATCGAGTCCGTGCGGCAGGCCGCGCACCAGCTCTTCGCATTCCGCAAGCCTCAGCGCCTTGCGCATCTCCGGCTCGCCTGCACCGGGAGATGCCCACAGGAGGTTGTTGCGGATCGTGTCGTGAAACAAAAAAGTCTCCTGGCCGACGTATCCGGTGCACTTACGCATCGCGGACACCTGGGCGGGATCGAGCTCCCGGCCGTCGAGCAGAATCCGCCCGCTTTCGGGCCTGAGCAGACCCATCACGAGTTCCGCGATAGTGCTCTTGCCGGCGCCCGAGGAGCCGGCCAGCGCGGCTATCTCGCCGGCCCGCAGCTCCAGGCTGATGCCGTCGAGCGTTGCGGTGCTGCCCCCGTTGTAGCTGAAACCAACCCCGTCGAGTGCGAGCTTGTCCCATGCCGGCGGCAAAGCCGGGACGCCGTCCGCAGGCCGCGGCTCAGCCTCCGCCCGGCATTGCGCCGTAAGTTCGCAGACGTTCTGGTAGGACGGCAGTAAGCTTACGAGGCTTCGGTAATGATGATAGGCGGACTTGAAGCGCGGCATCAGGCGCGCGAACAGCAGCAGCAGAATAAGGACGGCGGGCGCCGGGACCCGCAGCAAGCGCAGCGAAGCGTAAACCGCCGCGCCCAGTGCCGCCAGCGATCCGAGTTCGAAGGCCAGGGAAAGGCGGGCCTGTGCGTACGACGTCACGATCAAGGCGCGGCTCACCCGCCGGCTTTGCCGGTCGAAGGCGGCCGCTTCGCGGCTTTCGGCGCCGTAAGCCTTGACGGTTTTGAGATTGGCGACATGCTCGGCGGCCGAAGCGTAAAAGAGCCGGCTCTCGTCGGATACTTCGAATCCCCGCTGCTCGAGCATCGGGAGCCAGCCGCGCAGCAAAAGCACCAGGGCCAGCGCAGAACCCAGGACTAGCACGGTCATAGGTGCCGACAGCCATAGCGCAATCGCCGTGTAGAGCGCGGCGAGCGTAATTTCGCCTGCAAAATTGAGCAGCTCGTACGCCGCCAGAGCGGCGCGCTCCACCTCGCTCGCAAGCGCGTGGGTCAAGTCCGAGCCTCGCTTGCGGCAGATGAAAAGCCAGTTCGCCTCGCATATCGCCCCGTAAAGGGCCACGCGCAGTTGCGCGGCGACCCGTTCCATCACCACGATTGGAACCACGCCGCCCAGTTCCTGCATTACGGCGCGCACCCCCACGACCGCGATGAACACGGCGAGCAGCGCGGGCACGGTCGGCGGAATTCCCAGACGCGCGGCTGCGGCCGCCACGTAATGGGCGTATCGCCCCAGCGTGCCGCCGCGCTCGAAGTGGAATCCGGCAACCTCGAGCGTCGGGATGAGCAAGGAAACCCCCACGCCCTCGGTCAGCGAAAAGAGCAGCGACAGCAGGAGCGCCAAGGCCGCCTGCCAGCGCGCAGCTTGCGCCAGTGTGCCAAGGAAGGCGCGAAACCTGGCAGGTTGGTGAAAAAGCCTTTTCACCAACCTGCTCCCCTCACTGTAATCTCTCCCCGAGGGAGAGAGCTGAAGGAAAGAAGCCGGTTTTTTAGCAGGGTGTTGAGCAAAATCTTTCTGCCGCGTCGAGATCTCTAGTTTCTCAAGAGCCTGCCGCTAGTGTGATGTCCCGTTAACAAGTTTATGGCGGTCGTTACGGGCATGGGATTCTTCGCTTCGGCAGCCTGCGCTCAGAATAACAACAGAAACGCGCGTTTCTGTCACGCTGAGAGGCTGTGAATTTTTCCTGTCATTCCGAGCGCAGCGAGGAATCCCCGCTGCGGGGTGAAGCAAAACCGCCTTCGGCGGATTCCTCACTTCGTTC
>JAJYVB010000345.1 GCA_021792265.1 Deltaproteobacteria bacterium
GATCTGCACGCGGCTCTGCCCAGAGGCGGGCGCGGCCTTGTACGCGCCGATGAGTCGCGTGCCCTGCGGGATCAGCAGATATCTGCCGCTGGCGCTGTCGAAGACGTTCTCGCGCACCTGCCCGAGAACCGGGCCGGGAAGATCGGAGTCGATCCCGCTGACCAGCAAGGCGGGAATCACGCTGCCTGCGGTCACCGTGTAGGGCGATGGCGGCGGCTTCAGTGTTGCTTGGGAAACGTCGTTGCTCGCCTGCTGGACGCCTGAAGGCCCTGGCGACCCGGCCTGACCACTCGGAATGTCGAGCGTGCGGTTGTGGAACGACTCGACCATCTGTGGCGCGCCGAGCGCCTTGATGAATTCGTCTTCCTCAAGCGCTGCGAGCCGACTCGGCGGTCTCGCGACGGGATTGTTCTGGCGCGCGACTATTGGCGGCGCGGGAAGCACCGGCATCCGAGCCGCCTTCGGCATTGTGACCGGCTTCGCGTCGGCCTCGAGGTCGGCCACGGCCCGCCGTCGCGCCAGGTCTGGGATCGCGACCGCCTGATCCTTCAGCGTTCCGCTCTCGACCGGCTGGGACGCGGAATGCAGCGCCAGCATCATCGCCAGCAACGACCCGCCCAGCACCGCTCCGACCATGATAACCAGGGTCCGCGTGAGACGGCCGCCGCCGTGACGCTGCGTCTGCTGAACCGCTTTCAGAGTCGCCGCCATCGCTCACCTCGCAACGCCCGTGTATCCGATCTGGACCCGGTCCTGCGCGCGGCCCACGCCCGAAACCAGCACCGCCTGCTCGAACAGGCGGTCGACCACGTAGTAGTCGCCGCGCACGCGGTAGTTGACCATCTCGTTGCCGTCGCCCGCCGCGATCAGCAGCGCGGGTGCCTCGCTTGACTTCATGCCCGCCGGCATCTGGATGTAGACGTGGCTTCCGTCATCAAACGCGCGCACGGGCTTCCACGGCACGTTCGGCCCGGCGACCTTGTAGGAGAAGTTCAGGACGCCCGGATCGAGCGAGGCGAGCGGCGTGACCGCCGGGTCGTCGGCCTTTGCACCCTCGGTCTCCTGCTTGGCCTGCTGGTCCGCCTGCGCCATTGTGGCAAGCAGATCGTCGGGATAGTAAAACTCGACCTCTTGCATCTCGTGACCAGGCCGTGAGCGCAGATTCAGGTGATAGATGTGGCGCGTCGTGTAGATCGTCAGATTGGTCGCGATGCCCGACGCCTTGGGCTTGGCTGCGAGGTGCGGGGTTGGATTCCGTGGATCGCCTGAGGATGCCGGGGTTACCATCCAGCGCTCGCTGTCGCCGAGCGCAACATCGGTGATGGTCTCGCCCGGTTCAAGCTGGATATCGGTGGTGCGCAGCGGCGCGCAGTTGATGAGCGGCTCGGCCACCTTGCCGTAGGGATAGAGCACGTATGCGGGAGTGTTGTAGGAGGGCCAGTCGTCCGTGCTCTTGTGATCGGCGACGGCCTGCCTTACCTCCGGCGGCTGCTCTGCGAGGAGGTTGGCGCCTGTTACCGGCGCGGGCGCCGTCTCCGCTTTGGGCGCGGCGTGGGTTACCAGCGTGAGCGGCGGTGGCGGCGACTGTTGCGAAGCGCATCCGCCCAGCCCGAACGCGAGCGCGATACCGATGGCTGCAATCTTGTCTCGCATCGGAGTCCTCCGTCAGCTTCGTTGCTCCGTCCAACTGATCCGCGTCACGTAAAAGCCGAGTGGATTGTCGAGGATTGAGGCGTCGGAGGTCTGCGGCGCCATCTCCGCGTCGAGCACGGCCTCCCAATGCGTGGTTGCGATGGGCGCTCCATCGAGGCCGAGCGCCTGCTCCGTCCAGCGCACCTGCCACGTCGCGTCGGACAGCTTCAGGATTGAATCGATCTGCACGGTTACGGTCGTATGCTGCGCGACCTTGAACGGGTCGTGGGCGAGGTTCTGATCGTGGTAGTAGTTCTCGAGGAACTTGTAGGCCGCGCCGCGCACCCGGCTGTAAACCTCGCCGATCACCTGGTGCTCCGCCTGCGGGTCGGCGATTACCTCGCGCGAGTCACGGATGAAGCCGGCCAACTCGTACCGCACCATCCTTTCCGTGGTTAGCTGCGCGGTGCTCTCGCCGAGCGCGGTGGGCGCCGCCAGCGCGTAACCGAGACCATCGACCCGGACGATGTAGGGGATGAATCTGCTGCGCGTGCTAACCCGCACAAGTCCGAAGGCGAGGACCAGCGAGAGCATCAGCAGGCCAGCAGCCGCGATCTGCCAGTTGCGCTTGCCGAGAACCAGATCGGCGTAGCGGTCATCCCATTCCCGCCGCGCCTTGGCGTAAACGCTACCGTCCATCGCTGCCTCCATCAGGACGCAGGGCTTCTCCGAGTCGCGCACGACGATTCGAAAGCGAGTTTGTGATGGGAAGGGAAAAACGAAACGCGCGCCGAATCCAACCCCGCGCTGTGTCCCGATCTATGAACTCGGGAACGCGGAGATCGGGGCGATCAGATTTTCTGGCAAATTTCTGGCAAACTCGGCGGGAAAAGGCGGGAAATGACGTTCCCGGCAGGGAAGCGACGAATGCCGGAAACCCTTGTGCCACAGGGATTTTCATCCCTCTGGCTCCTCGTCGTTCCCGGTGTCAACGGAATTAGCAATCTGGTGCCTTCGACCACTCGGCCACCTCTCCGCGGCGGAGAACAGGATTGTTTAATATAGGCTCGGCGCGCGCAAGTCTCCGCTTGTGTGCGCCGATGTCGCAAGACCCTTGCTGTGAACTTGCGCCGATCTCAGACGCAAGGTATCGCCAGCGATTCCGCGCTGGTCCTGGTTGTTGCGTCGGACTGCACGGATTGCCGACGCATGGCGAAATCTTCCCTGCGGATCCCCGAACGAGACGCTTCCGTTCGGCGGAACTCGTTCACTCATCCTGCTTGGGCTG
>JAJYVB010000346.1 GCA_021792265.1 Deltaproteobacteria bacterium
GGTTTTGCTTCACCCCGCAGCGGGGATTCCTCGCTGCGCTCGGAATGACAGGAAAAATTCACAGCCTCTCAGAATGACGGAAGCCCACGTTTCTATTGTCATTCTAAGCGCAGGCTGCCGCCGAAGCGAAGAATCCCATGCCGGTAACGGCCGCCATAAACTTATTAACGGGACGCCACACCAGGAGGGCAGCGGCTGGCTCACCGGCGCATCGATGCGCCGGTTCCAGCACCTCAGATGACTTTGTCCGCGCGAAGCTCGTCGAGCTCTGAGCGCTGGATCCCCAGAAGGTCCCCGTAGACGCGCTCGTTGTCGTACCCTACCCCGACTGAGCCACGAAAGATCTTGCCGGGCGTTAGGCTGAACCTGGGCACAACACCAATCCCTTTTACGGGTCCTGCCTGCTCGTCGAACCATTCGACGTGCACGCCGCGGGCTCTGTACTGCGGGTCTTCGGCGCAGTCTTTAGAGGACATAATCCGGGAGCACGGGATGCTTTTGGCGTTGAGCGTTGCGACTACCTCGCTAACCGTTCTTTCGGAGACCCATCCGCGCAGAATTGCATCGAATTCGATTCCTTCTATGGACTCGAGCGCGGTGCGCGCGTTCTGCCACCTGGGCTCCGCAGGATCGAGGCCGATTATGCGGCAGACATTGTCATAATGCGGGCCGCCAAGGGCCCCCAGCACTACCCATCCGTCGGAACATTGGAAGGTATTGAACGGTTGGAAACCCAAAGCGCGATTGCCGCTTCGCTCGCGCACGATGCCGAGCTGAAAGTATTCGACCATCGTACCGCCCAGCACGCGATGGATCGCCTCGAACTGCGCCAGGTCGATGGATTGCCCCTTGCCGGTCGTTCGCGCGTGAATGACTGCAGCCAGCGAGGCGCCAAACCCCATGTAAGCGGTAAGGTAGTCGCCCACCCAAGGGGCAGCACGGCTCGGCGGCGACGGATCGGGAAAGCCGGTCTGGTAGAGGGTGCCGCCGAAGGCCTGCCCGACTATGTCATAGGAAGTTCGCCGGGCATACTCCGGGTCGCCGCTCTGTCCGTACCCGGAGACGTGGGTGATTACCAGGCGTGGATTGATGGCGTGAACCGTTTCGTCGTCGAGGCCCCAGCGGGCGTAGGTTCCGGGTTTCGAGCTTTCGATCCATACGTCTGCTTGCTCGGCCAGCTTTAGAAAGAGGTCGCGTCCGCGCGGCTTGGAAAAGTCCAGGGTTACGCAAAAAAAGTTGCGGCGCTCCTGAACCCAGGTGGTTGAGATCTTACCGCCGTCCCGCATAGGCACCATCAGCCCGATTGTCCGCCATCCGGTATCGCCCGCGCCGGGCCGTTCGAATTGAATCACGTCCGCGCCCAGGTCGGCCGCCAGAGAACAAGCGAAGGGAGCAGCGATAAGCGTCCCGGTCGATAGAAACCGAAGTCCCTGCAAAGGGCCGAAGGTCTCGGGAACCAGCGTTTTTCCGGCCATAGCCGCCCCTCCTAAAGCTGACTCACCACCTGGATCAAATCATGCCCGTTCGCAAAAAGAGCAGCAATCAAGCGCTCGATCCGTCGCCCAGCCGCGTTTGCCGCCGTCGCCGAGCGGGTTATTATGTTCGATGACACGGCTTTCGGAAGCGCACAAGCGCAAGCATTGACTGAAACGAGCGCAAAGCAATGACGGCAACGATTGATCGGCGCGGACTTAGTTTCAAGGCTTTGGGCGGTCTTGCTGGCGGATTGCTTGGCTGGATACCCGTCGAAATCACCAGCCACGGCCATACGCTTACGCAAACCCAGACAACCGCCGAGCAAATCGCATCGTTCATTGCGATGGCGCTCTTCGCCGGGCTGGTCGGAGGCATGATAGTCGCCTCCGAGGCGCAAACTTTAGAACTAACGCCCAACGTCAAGCGTGGTTTCTTGCGCGGCCTTATCGTCTGCTTCCTTCTTTCCTTCCCAGCCACTTATTACTCCAACCTCGTCTTCAGTTACGTGCTCAACGCCGGTGGCTGGAGCATCAACCATCCGGGATCGGTGCTGGCGCTGATTGCCGCGCGCGTCATCGGATGGGCCCTGATGGGAATGATGCTGGGTGCTGGCGTCGGAATAGCCACGGTTTCGCTGCGTAACATTGCAAAGGGGGCAATCGGCGGGTGGATCGGTGGCTTCGCTGGAGGCCTGTTTTTCGACGCCATCAGCCGGCTTACTGCAGGCGGGCTGACCTCGCGGCTGGTAGGTTTGTGCGGCGTCGGCCTTGCGATCGGCCTCATTATCGGGCTTGTCCACGAGCTTACGAAGAACGCGTGGCTCACCGTCGAGGCCGGGCGGCTGAAGGGGCGTCAGTTCCGCCTCGACCGCGCGGCTAATACTGTGGGAAGAGCCGAGGAGAACACCGTCGGGCTTTTCGGCGACCCGCAGGTTCAGCCGCGCCATGCCGTTATCACGCGCCAGGGACCCGACTACGCTATACGCAGTCTTGCCGTACAGGCCGGAACGTTGGTTAACGGAGCGCGGATCGAGACCCAGCCGCTCCATGACGGCGACCGCATCCAGATAGGCGGCTATGAGCTAGGCTTTCACCTGAAACCGGCGCCAGGCGCCCGCGCCCGGCCGGCCAGCGCCGCTAGCTCGCCGATTTCAACCCAGGTCAACGCTCCAGCCGCGCCGCCGGCCCCTGAGGCGGCGGGATCCGATACGCTGGCGCGCCTGGTGAGCGCTTCGGGCGACACCTTCTACCTGCACCGTGACGCGCCGACCCGCCTTGGACGCGCGCTCGACAATGACATCGTAGTGAGCCATGTCTCGGTTTCGCGCTACCATGCAACCATCAGCGGTGTCGATGGGGGGTACGAGGTGCGCGACCTGGGAAGCCGAAACGGCGTCTTCGTGGGCGGCCAGCGCGTCAGCGCCGCTCGGCTGGCCAACGGC
>JAJYVB010000050.1 GCA_021792265.1 Deltaproteobacteria bacterium
GTAATCGAAGCCGAGGCCGCCGTGAGGCTCGCGGTCATCGTGGTCTCGGACGCCGTTGCGCCGAAGTACGGGTCGCGCGGGTTGTTGACGCCGTTGACGCCAAAGTAGGCAAGCGTGTGTTGGGCCTTGGTATCGGCGTTGGGGCTAAGGGCTGACAGCCCGGTCAGCGGATTGTCGCCCATGCTGTAACCGCCGGTGGCTGCAGCAAGATCGTTTATATGCGACTGTCCCTGGGAGAGGGCGTCGCCCACGTTCTGGTTAATCCCTAGTTGGTCGATGACAAAGCCGGAGGCGTCAAGGTTTGCCTCGAGCGGCGGATTGGCGCAGTTCCAGGTGCCGCGCGAACCCAAGGCAAAGGCTCCGGTTCCACCTCCGCGGCAGGGGACGGATCGCTGGCAATCGCTGCAATAAACGAGCTTGCCATCCGCTTCGGGCGGAAGCGCTGCGAAAGGGATGCTCCCCAGCAGCGGCGTAATCGGCACTGCGCCCGAGAAACGGTTGTTGATGTCGGTGCGAAAGGACTTGCCCGCGTATGTCCCGGAGTAGTCGGGTATGGCCTGGTATTGTGCTCGGGCTGCCAGTGAAAGCGCTAGTGCAAGCGCTAGTGCAAGCGCAAGAGTCAGTGTGAATAGCCCTATGACCGACTGCAGCCTCTTCATTTCTCGCTCCTATTTTCTCCATCCCCGGTGTTCACTTGGCCCGCACTGTAGTCTCTCCCGCAGGGAGAGAGCTTGAGGACGCGCAGTCTCATTCCTCAGAAACCTATCGCCAGCCATGAAAAGCCGTTGGTGATCTCCGGCCCCTGAGCGTACGACTCGAGGTCGCCGGGAACGTCGAGCACAAACGTCGCGCCGGTCGCCGAGTAGCTAACAACCGAGGCCGCGGTATTAAGGCCGCCGGTCTTGTAGTAGACATTAGTTGCAAACGGCGGCAACAGGATCGCATTCGGAAAAGGAATCGGCCAGACAACCGTGTACTGGGCGTCAACGCTCAGCTTGGCCTGGGCGAGCGGATAGTAGCCCCACTGGATGATTGCCGTGACTGCACCCCGGCTTGCGTCAGTGATAGGAATCTTGAGGTAGCCGTTTTGCTGCAGCGAGCCGGCGAATCCCGCCAGCAAGGCCTGCAGCGCTGCGATATTGGCGATGTCGGTCTTCTGCTGGTTGTAGAGAAAAGCCGTGCGGTTGGCGAGTTGCTGATGGGGCTGGTTGCTGAGCCCGATACCGCCGTAGCTCGCGCCGGTCGCTGCTCCTTCGACCGGGTCGGTCGCCTGGATCTCGTAGACCTCGTCTGCCGTATATTCTGGGCTGTCGGTCAAGGTCGCCATAGCGATCGGCTCCGTTCTAGAAGGTTAGCGTCCAGGACCCACTGATGTTCATGTTGGGTCCAAACGAGATTGGCGCGATAGTCTTGCGGGCGAGCAGGATGGCCGGCGCGTTGCTTCCCGGAAGCGCCACCGCAGTGGGGTTGGCGAACAGTCCCAACTCCTGGATGGTGATGCCCTGCGCTCCGGTGTCGGCGGTGGTCAGGCTCCAGTTGAACTGTACCGAGCCCGGCCCGGGACTGGTGCCGTTTTCCGAGTGGCTATCGAGCGCCTTGTAATAAGCGGGCGTGGTCAGCAGGGTGTCGTTGACGGTCGGAGCATTCGAGCCCGAACCGAATCCAACGGCGGATGCGAACTGCCCACCGGTATCGCCGCCAAGCAGCGACGCGAGTGCCGGCAGTCCAGCGTTCACAAACAGGTTCTCCTGGCAAAACTCGAAAAGCAAACCGGCGTTCCGATAAATCCCCAACCGGACGATCCCACGAGGGCGTTTCATTGCGTTATCCTCCCTGTAACAACGGTGCGCCGTTGAGAACCAGCGCCGCGTCGGCGACCAGCGGCTCGCCGGTGCCGTAAGTGATGCCGCTGTGACGGTAGCGGCTATCGTACTGCGGAGCGGCCGCCGCAAAGCTGTCGGAAAGCACTCCTAGCGTAACTACCAGGACAACGGTGTCGGCGGGCGGCGATACTGAATCAATCTGGTACTCGGCGATTCCCGTCAGCGTCAGCGTGTCGGCGGGGGCGGGCGCGATGTCGCCGATCGCCGGCATCGCAAACCACAGCGAATCGAGCCAGCAGCGAGCGGGCGCGAAAAAAGCGGCCGCCTGCAGCGCCTGAGCTGTGCTGTCGGGGCTTGCAACCACCTCCGGATCGGCGCTCGGGTTTAGCGCACCGGCTGGCAGGTCGATAACTATCCGGTATGCCGCCCATCCCTGGTTGCTCGGGTATGATGTGCCGCCCCAGCGCGCCTGGCCTTCGAGCAGCGTTATCTCGGCAAACCCGAGGTTTGCCAACGCCTCGCGGATCGCCGCCGGTGTCCCGCGCATGCGATGCAGCGCGATGGCCTGCTTGAGCAGCGCGCGGGCGGCTGCTGCCGGATCGAAGGGGCTGGCCGAGCCCTGTGCGCCGGGCGCGTTCGGGTTGTCGGCGCCGTAGCTGAGCGTATCCACGTCAGCCACGGTATCGACGTCGGTCAGCGCGTCGACCGAACTGGACCCGACGCTGCCTCCGGGAGATGCGAGGAGCTGCCAGAACTGCGAGACGACGTCGAACTGCCACGCAAGCAGCGGCAGTGCCGGCGCGGGAACCGAGTCGATGCGGTAGACGAGGAGCGGGCTCAGGTCGATCGCGCCAAGGCGCTCGATGAGCGCAAGCATCGCCTGGCTGCGGAGATCGTTTATCGAGGGCTGTACCTGGAGGCGGGCCATGATTTACGAATGCTCGGCGGAAATCGCCTGGCTGAGCGTGATTTCCGTACAGTTGGCCCACTGGCCCGAGGTAAGCTGCGCGTAGACAGGAGCGGTTAGTTGGACGCGGTAAACGCCGGCCACGCTGCCCAGCGCCGCGATGATCTCCTCGGGCACGATGTCGCGCTGGACGCGCGACGCAAGCCCGAGGGCAAATTGTTGTGCTGCCGCGTTGATGGCTGCCATCGTTGACACCGGGTCGGCGTCTGCGTACAGCGTGACGGTCCCGGTCATCTGGTAGTCAACCTCGCTTACCGCCAGAACGTTCACTGTGTCGCAAAGTGGGCGCACACTGTCGGCTGACAGAGCCGCAGCGACCTCGGCAAGAAGCGTTGTGCCCGCGATGCCGGCGTTGTTCGGAGCGGTGGCCGGCTGGAGCGTAATTGGACCGGTGAGCACGTAAACGTTGACGCTGCCAGGGCTCGTCGAAACCACCTGAGCATCGATAATCGACGGGTCGGCCGAAAGCGCGAAGTAGCGATAGGCATTGGCCGGTCCGGCCACCGAAAACTGGTTGGGCGCAGCCTGTATGCGGCCGCGCAGATGGTCGTCGGTCTCGGGTTCCGATCCGCCGCTGGTGACAGTCGTGCTTGCGGCCGAGGCGATTTGTGCGCTGGGGTTGAGCAATACGTTCACTTGGCCGGCGAGATAGCCGTTGGCGCCTTCGCCGGGCGTGGTGCAGGCCGCGTTGACGCTGCCCGAAGTCGTGCCGGCTGGGATGATCAACTCGCTGTTGGTCGCAAACTGGTACTGGCCGTCGTAGGTCCCCACCAGGGTGCCCGCTGCGACAACGTAGGGGAGGCTGAGCGGCGCAGTTAACGTGAACTGAAGCGTCGTCACTGCGCCCACCGCGGCCAGCCGCGTGACGCCCAGGAGCTGCCCGAGGTAGTCAAGCATCGGGAAGGACGCGAACGCCAGCAGGTTCTGCTGGCCCGCCCATTGGATGGCATTGCGGACCAGCGACTCGCGGTAAGCGTAAAGATTGATCAGCAACCGCTCGACCTGCGCCGGCTGCAGTGTCCGCCCGCTTGCCCGTTGGAACGCCGCGATCATATCGGCGAGTATCAGGTTGGGGTCGAGCCCGTCGGCGTCGTTGACGAAGGTCGGGGCCGGAAGTCCTGGAAATGATGCACCCATCAGCGATCTCCACGCGCATGGTCGCGGTTATCGTCGCCTGAGACCATCCAGGGCCGAGGTGTCAGGCTACTGCCCGATCGGGTTAGCTGCGATCTCATATCGTGACCCTCGTGGTCGCCGCCGATGATCCGGAAGCGCCGAGCCGGAGCTGCCAAACGACGCTGACAACCAGATGGCCTGGCGACTGGGGCTGCGCAGCGACGCTAACCGAACTCACTTTGATGCGCGGCTCCCAGAGAGCCAGCGCAGCCGTGGTCTCGCGTACGACTGCCGCAGTGGCCCGGGTCAGCGGATGATCGACAAAGCGCCACAGGTCGCATCCGAAGGTGGGGCGCAAAGGGTCGCTGCCCTGCGGCGTCGTCAGGATGATAGCGATGCATTGGGCGACATCGTTAACGCCCTGGACGACGTTGCCGATCCCCGAGCCAAGGCCGAGCGCCTGTGCGGTCGAGTCCAGCATCAGCGACCAGTCGGCCGAGGAGATGTCGGCTAGCGTTGCGGAGCCGGGGATCACCGTGCCGCGCCTCCTTTCGCCTCGCCGAGGAGCGTGTGCAGTCGCGCGCGCAACTCGGCCAGCTCTTGTTCGTGCGGCGGTCCGCCGATCTGCGTGCCTGAAACGAGGAACGCGATCTCGGTGCGCAGCCGCGTGATCTCCAGGACGACTCTCTTATCCACGGCTCCCGCTCCGCTCGGAATGACAGAAAAAAGGCCGCGCCTCGCTGCGTTCGGAATGACGGGCAAAGGGCCGCTCCTCGCTGCTCTTGGAATGACGGCCGTAAAAATCGTTCGGAATGACAGCCATAAAAACCGCACTCATCCGCTCTGCACCTTTGAGCTGCCGCTGGTTATCTGCCCGGTACCGGCCGGACAGGTCGTCGCGTCGCCGACCCGCGCGATCGCCGGGCCGCCGCCGGCGATTTTCACCAGGCCGGCCGCGTTTAAGAGGATGTCGCCGCTCGAATCGATCTGAATCGTGGCAGAGCCGGCGCCGACACTGACCGTGGCGCCCGCTGGCAGCGTTATGGAAAGAGCGTGCTGCTCGCGGTCGTACTCGATCTCCGCGCCGTCCTTGAAGGTGACGTGCCATTTGTCAGCACTCGATACGGGAGGCGTGTCGACCGTCGAATAGATCGCGCCTAGCACGCATCCGTCCTCGTCGTGCTCGTCCATCAGGCATACGACCTGCTCGCCGATGTCGGGAATCCAGTAGGCCTTGTCGTTCTGGCTCTTGGGCACGACGATCGGCAGCCAGTACGACAGCAGATTGTCGCGGTCGGGGAAGGCAACCCGTACGCGCCCGCTGGCGGGGTCCTGCTGGCGCACAATTGCCGCGCGAAAAGGACCACGCCGGACCGCGCCTCGATGCGGTCCCAGGCTATTGTGCAGGTCACGCGGAAACACGCCGCGCCTCGATTGCCGTCTGGTAACCCGAACGGCGTTCCAGCCGATGGCGCGCCGCTTCGATAAGATACGCTCCGTCCATGGCGCCGAAGCCGGTAAGCGATACGACGTTGCCCGCTACCAGCACCGTCGTCCCGGGCAGCGTTGCGGCGACGCGCAGATAGAGCATGTTGTGGAGGTGAAGCGCAGCGCCTGCTTTGAGCGCTGCCTGCTGGCCGTTCTCACAGCGCGCGACCATCTTCAGCCGGTCGCCGGTTGGAACGCCGGAGGCGCTCGCGCTCTGGCTCACCAGCTCCTTCAGGTAGGGATTCAGGTAGGAAACCTCGGCCCCCTGGTAGATTAGCCGGGTGCGGTTGATGAAGGAAAACTCTGTCGTCTGGGTGCGGTCAATAGTGTATACGGGCGCCGCCGCTTCAAGGGCTGAGCGGGTGTAGAAGACCAGTTGGCTGCCGCGCACCGTAAAGTCGTAGCCGTTCTCGTTGGCAATTCGCTTAAGGAAGCCGAGGTCGCTTTCCTGGTTCTGGGTCACGCGCTCGAAAGTGCCGCCGGGGTTGCTTGGCGCTTCGACCACCGTAAGGCCGTACTTGCCCGCCACGGTCGCAGCAATCTGCATGAGGCTTTGGTTCTCGTAGCCGATGCTGTTGATGGTGCGCAGCGCTGGCGTGATATAAGCCGACAGGCATCGAAGGCGCAGCGTGTCGGGAGGGCCGGATAGCTCGATCTCGTCCACCTCGAAGCCGCCGCACGGCAGGAGCTTTTCGCCCGCATAACCGATAGCGAGGCTTAGCTGGTCGCCGAGTGCCGGGTACCATGGCCCCTGCCATCGGCGATCCCGGTCCTCCACCTCGATCTCAGCCTCGCTGGCAAGTCCGCTCAGATAGTCGCCATAGGTAATCGCCACGACCATCCGCGAGATGTCGGCGGTGAGGTCGACGCCCGAGTAGCTGAGCGTCCAGCGGGGCGATCGGATTGGATATGGAATAGCCGCGCTCATCTTACGCGCTCCCCGCGGCCACCTGTTTCCATGGCGGGAGGTTGCTCGTGAGGATTTGGCTCTGCTGCAGGATGGGGACGGCGAGCACAATCCCGGCGTGGAACACCGCCATGATCGGGATTGCCGGGTTCGCCATCACCATCGGCCCGAAGTTGGTCGCGTCCCCGTAATAACGCCAGGCAAGGAGGTCCCAGCGTTCTCCCGCCGCGGTGACGTGGCGGATATACTGCTGCGCCGCCATCAGTGCCCCCGCTGCGCCCGGTCGGCCGCCTCGATGGCAAGTACCGAAAGCAAACCCAGCATCAACGCCCAGCTTTCCGGGTCAGTCTCGTCGTTCCCTTCCTCGATAGCCGCGATCACCTCGGCAGCCTCGCGCGCAAAGGCCGGGATGAAGCGCTCGTAGCTGGCGGTCGCGTCGCGCGCAACGAGATAAGATTCGGCCGCGGCCAACGCGCAGTCGATAGCGCGTTCGACGGCGGCGTGCCGGGAAGCTTTGCTGACGATCATCAACGTGCGCTCCTCACGATCGTGTCCGGCGAAATGTCGCCCGGGCTTAGCGCGGGCGCGGGCCTGCCGGTCGGCGCGGGATTGAAGGCAAGCGCGGAGAGACCGAGCGTCGGGAAAAAGTCCAGAGCCGGCGCCAGCGCATCTGCGGACGTTGGCGTGGCCAGTCCCGGCGCCGGCGTGATTAGGCCCAGCGGAGTGAATGCTGGCACAGGCGGCGCGTTGGGATCGAGCTCCGCGTCCTGCACCCATTCGCGAAGCTTAATCCGCACGACCAATGCGATAGGGTCGCCTTCATCGCTCATCTGCCGCGCCACCGTCGAGATCGCGGTCACCACGAAGTAGCCACGATGAGTACCGTTGCCGAAAACGAGCGGACGCGGAGTATGGTCGGCGGCCGCGGCCTCCAGCGCCGCGAGCGTCGCCACCGGATCGACAAAGGAGACGTGCAGCAGCAGTTCCAGTGTGAGCGTCGCAAGCCCGGACGAGATCCATTGCAGGAGCGGACGTGCTTCCACTACCTGATGCTCCGCGTAGTGGTAATCGCGTGCCTCAATCAGGCTCTCGGGCGAGCCCAGAACCTCGAAGCTAATCTCTCCGAGCACTGCGAACATCGGTTAGAACTCCGTGCGCGCGCGTTTTTGCCGCTCGCGCTCGATTAGTTCAGCCAGCTCCTGGGCGTGCGATCGCAGCGCGCGCCGCAGATCTTCTCCATGCTCGGTCTCCGTGCCGGCAAGATTAACCGTGTAATTGATGACCATCGGCTTGCCGCCCGACGCGTAGGCGCCCGTCGCAGAGGGAACAGCGGTGGCCAGCGGAACTGCGGAGAACGCCGTTGCGAGGGCAGCCGCCCCGGCGGCGCGCCGCAGCGTAGTGGGCGCCGGCAGCGAGGCGTCCCGCTCAGCGCGATGCGAAAGGAAGCGCTCGCTTCCTGCAAACGCCGGCCGTCGTGCTGCAAGTGAGAGACCGCGACGCCCGGAAGACTCCGGTCCGTTCGCGCCTGTGCCGGCAACTCGAAAGGCGTTATGCGCGGGCACGGCAGAAATCGCCTGTGACAGGCCGAGCCTAAGCCCTTCGCCAGCTCGGCGAAGCAAGCTACCAATCCGCTCTCCGATGCCCGCAAATGCTGCTCCCGTCCGCTTCGTAACCGCAGGCGCATCGTTGAGCCTTCCCCGGCTCACCCCCATCGCCCGCCGCGCGTCTCCCGCGCGGCCGGCAATTTCCGCAAGCGCCTGGAATCGCTGCGGTGGTTGGTTCGTTGGACGCCGCACAAAGGCGCGAGAGCCTGCAATGGGAGCGATCGGCCGGCTGCCAAGCTGAGCTGCGGAAAGCGAATGCGCCGCGACCGCTCCGGGCCTTACTCCTGTACGAGCGAACTTGCCGGAAGCGACAGCCAGGAACGGCTTACGGCCTGACACCATCATACTTAGATGTGGGAGTCTGCCTGCCCACGCGCTCGCCTCTTCACCAACCCGAGCCTGCTCCTGCCTTCCGGGCAGTACCGTGGTGAGCGGCTTGGCTGGGGTCTCCGGTTTCCTGGTCGTTTGTGGTGAACCCGGCGGTTGCGCAGCCGAGACGCTGGCGCCCGAGGCGGCAGTCAAGCGCCAAGGCGCCCCGCCTGTCCCGGAGGCCAACCTGGCTTGCGCCATCATGCGGGCGATACTCGGCAGCCGCCCGGTGGCATCGCCGCCCTGTCCCGCGGCGCGGGCGAAGCGATCCAGTGCTCCGAAAAGCGTGCGCCATCGGGGTTTCGCCGTCGCCACCGGGCTTCGGCCAGGGCTCGCTGTCGTCATTCGTGAGTTCAATAGCGATCTCGCGCGGATGGTCCTGGTACGCGGATTTGCAACCGCACGCCTGCTGCAGAAACGCGGCGCACCGGGCTGGCTGCAAACACGCGGTTCTGCCTGCGGACATTAGGCTCCATCATCGATTCCGTTCCTCCAGTGCTTCGCGTTCCTCGCGAACGTACTCCTCGACAGTCCCCATCCAGCACGACAGCTCCTCGAGCGTCATCGCCATTAGCTCTCCCGCTCCGAAGCCGAAGCGGACAAGTCCGGCGAAAGCGGCTTCGGAGGGGAGTCGGTAGGGTTTTGCGACGCAAGGCCGGCAGCGGCGAACAAAGCATCAAGGTCGTCCAGCGTAAAGTCGATCAGATCGTCGTACCTCGCAGGGGCGCCATCGACGAGCACCAGTTCGGCGAGCAGTGCGATACTTAGCGCAGTCCGCCCGTCGCCAGGCCGCAGTGCGCGTTCGGCGCGCATCAGGTCGCGCCCGACCGGAGGTTTGAGCCGGACTGCTGCCCGTCTGCCCGAGGGCAGGGCGAATTCGTCTGCGAAGTCCTGCATCGTTTGCCCTTTCAGACTCAGTTACGTCCGCTGTCCTGGTCCCTGTGGCTATGCAACGCTTGCTGTTGTTCCTGCAGGCGATCCTGCAGTAGCTGGGCGTGCCGATAGCGGTTAAGCGCCCAGGTTGGTGCGGAAAGCGGCGAGCTGGTCGACGCCGCCCACGGTGTAGACGTTCGCCATCGCGTCGTACAGGAAGATTTGCACGCCCGCGACGTAAAGCTCGGAGTGGTACACCGTTATGAGCGAGGTAATCTCGACGTTCTGATGAGTGCGGAAACCGGCCTGACCCGCATCCTTGAAAACGCCGGTCATCAGGTAAACCAGCGGCAGCTCGGCGCTTCGCCCCTGGCTGGTGTACTGCTCGAGGCTGCCCATCACCTGGAAGCTGTGGACCTGGAAGGGGCTGCTGGTGACGACCTGGACCTCGGGGTAGATCGAGGCCCATTTGATTTTCGCTTCGAGCTTGTCGACGCCCGCCCAGAACTCGGCCCGGCCCGCCATCCCGAGCCCCTTGTGATCGACCATCAGGTGGCGCGGCTGCGCGACGTCGACCTCTTCGGCGCGTCCGAGCAGTCCGATACCGTCGATGTAAACGTTGGCATTCGTGATTCGGTTTACGGAGACATCCATCGCAGTTTACCTCGGTTAAGTTCGCAGGTGCGTCAGGAGTTGCCTCAGGCGCTCGCACCCAGCGCGTTGGTCTGGCCGAGCTGCGCAAGCAGGCCGCTGTCGACGAAGACGTTGAAGGTAATCCGTTCGGCGGGCGGCGGCGGCATCACGTCGATGTCGAAGACGAGCTGGCCGGCAGATACCTGAGCGGGCGGGTTTTCCGCCGGATTGTAGCTCGCCGATCCGGCCACCAGGGCGCCACGCTGGATAAGCGTGCGGATGAAGCTGTTGACGCTTGCCAGGATCGCCGAAATGAGAGCGTTCGAGATCGGCTGATCGATGAACTGGAGCATCGCCAGTTCCACCGACTCCTCGATTATGTCCATCGTGCGGCGCACGCTGACGAATGTGTCTGGCGTGGTGCTCGCCGGATAAGCAGCGGAGCGGTTGCCCCAGGTCCGCAATCCGGTCCCGAACGTGTTCAGGGTGGTAACAATGCCCTGGGCGTTGAGGTTGTTGACGTCCGAGTTGGGATCGACGACCGAAGCGTAGAGCGGCAGGTCGGGACCGAGAACGCCGCTAAGCTCGGTGTTTGAGGGCGACCACCAGTATCCCTTGACTGCGTCCTTGGCCGCGATTGCGCCCGCGGTCCACTGTGAGAGCGGTGAATCTTCGGTTGCGTCCATCGCCGCGGTCAGCGGCGCACCTGAGCTCGAAATCGTCACGCCGGCCGGGTTCAACCCTTCGTCGGTGAACTGCTGCCACGGGAAGCATAGGATCGCGCGATCGGAGCTGGTATCGAACGGGTTCCCGGCCAGCGCGCGATTCGATATCGCAGTTGCAACCGGCGTTGCCGGCGGCGCGTCGATCAGCGCCATCGCGCGGATTGTACTCGCCATCGTTGTCAACGCCGACGCCACCGCCGGGTCCTGCGAGCCCGCCGATTGCACTCCTGCGGCCAGCATGCCCGCCGCTGGCGCAATCAGGATTTTCGGGAAAAATCCGAAAAGTGAATATCCAAGCTGCAACGCCTGGATTCCGGTGTAGGCTCCGCCGGACACCGCACCAACGAGATCGGTATCGGCGACCTTGGACGGATCGCAGTAGGCGAACGAGATCTCGAGCGCTTCGCCGGCTGCGATCGAACCGCCTGTTTTCGCCGTGACGAGGCCGTTGATGTAATCGACCGTATAGTCGGTGTTCTCGACGTAGGTCGTCGTGCCGGCGCTGTTCTTGACCACGACCGTCGTCGCGTACGTGCCGCCTGCCAGTCCTGGCCCGACGATTCCCATGTGGCCGAGATTCACCACCTGCGGCCCGCTTGCCGGCATCGTTAAAGCCTGGTTGGCGACGAGCGTCTGATGGACTGACGGGTTGAAGACATCGACTACGATCGCCTGCCCCGCGCCCTGCTCCTGGATCGCCGCGAGCGCGTAAGGGATCGAATAGCCGCGGATAAGCGGGCCGAACATTGACGCGTCGCGCTGCGAGCTGACCAGCGTCGGGGTTTCGGCCGCGCCTACGCCAGCCGGGTTGGAGACCGGAACCGCCCATCGCGGCGCAGAGCCCACCAGGCCGATGACGGCCGATTTGACCACGGTCACCGGCACCGGTCCGACGTCTACTTCGATGGTTTCAACTCCGTGCAGGAAGCTTGCTGGCATGGTTTACCTCGTTGTGGCCGTGTCGGCGCTGGGTAACGTTCTGTCGATGCGCGTTGCTGTGGCGTGACTCGCTAGTTCGTAGGCGCGGTCATTCCCGCGGCGGCGGTTACGATGTCGGCGTAGCTGTATGCGACGTTCACGCTCTCGCCCGCCGATAGTGCTCCGCCCGCAAGCGCCGTGATGACGCCGTTGACCGTGTTGAGCGCGTAATCGACGCCAGCCGCGAAAACCGTTCCGCTTGGGCTCGAAACCGTGACTGCTGAGACGTTGCCCGCCGGCAAGCGGATTGTTCCCGTCGAGTCAAAGGTGAAAAGCGCAGCGCCCACCGCTACCAGCGTCTGGCCGCCCTCCTCGAGCGCCAACCCTTTGGCAAAGAGCGGGAAGTTGTCGGCGGTTGAAGGCTCGACTGCAACCGTTTCCAGAGCAAAGGTGATCGCGTAGATCCAGACCCCGCCCTGAACGTCGCGTTCCACGAAGCGCTCGTTCAGCGGGTAAAGCTTTCGGCATCCGGGAATCCGGTATCCAGTGAGCGCCGCGCGGATTGCCTCGAGTATCGCGTACGCTCCTGGACGGCCGCCGCTCGGGTCGCCCCCGTATGCCCATCCAAGGTCGCGCATCAGGATGCGAACCTCGAACTTAAGCTTGCGCGCCTGCACGATCGCGGCAGTGTCGAAGAGCGGACCGTACTCCGCGCCCCGATAAACGACCAGCGCTGCGCCGGTGCGATGGGTGAGCCGGTAGGCCTCCGGATTATCCGGGAAGTGCGCAATCTCGATTCCGCTTAACTGCGCCTGGAGCTGGCTCACGATCGCGCCTTCGAGCGTCGCGATATCCAGGGCGGTGGGCGGGTTGAAAGTCTGCCCGTTCCACGGAGCGTCGAGTACGACGGCCATCGGCTACCCCGAGTGTTTCAGAAACCCTTGAGCGAGCTGCGGCTGAATACGCGCGACGGCCCCTCGACCGCATCGACCTCTGGGGCGGTGGGCGGCTCGGCCGCGTCGCTGGCAAGCCCGAGGGTAACTTCGCCCTGCGCCACCCGGAGCAGCAGCGCGATCGCGTCGTCGTAGCGCTTGCGCGCGTCGGTCAAGTCGTGAAGCGGCCGGAGAGCCTGGATGCGGTACATCGCTATGTCGCAGCAGATCCGCGCCAGCGCAGCCGGCGGGTCCGCAAGCGGCAAGGTGAAGCGCGATTCGAGATAGCTGTCGATTTCGGCCGAGGCGTCGTCGAGCGCCTGCTGCGCAAAAGCGGTGTTGATCGACGTGGCCGTCGGATCCTCGTTGGTAAGCTGGACGAGGTCGCGGTTGGGGTAGCGAGCGGTCAAATCGTCGGGGGTGGCGTAGCTCATCGGATAGTTCCGCTGGCAGGGCGGGCGGCGACTTGAGCCGCCCGCCCTGCCGGATCGTCAGGCCGGCAGCCCTTCAAGGGTTGCCGGTATCGGGCTTAGGCGAGGTATTCGCTCACGATCAGATCGGCGCTGTTGCGCCAAATATTGGTCGTGGGAACGCTTGCGCTCGCGCCGGCGCCTACCATGAACTCAGAGTTGAGAAGCTGGCGGGCGACCTCTTCGAGCGATGGCGGTACCATCAGGTAGACGCCCTTGCGGCTCGACAACGCTCCGAAGGGCAGGCCGCCGTCGGTCTTTACCGATCGCATCGCGGCACGGGCAGCTCCGTAGTTCGCCGGATTGGAGAGGTCCTGGTTGGAGGCGTAGGCGAGCTGCCAGAGGCCGACGCCGGTGTTGGCGCGGCCATCAACGCCGTAACGGAATTCGCGCCGGTTAAAGACCGCCTCGTCGGTAAGCGCAACCATACGGGTGAGCGCGTACTCGCGGCGCAGTTGGAAGATGAAGGGCCTGATGGCGCGCGAGGCGTCGATGAGGAACCAGTAGGCGCCGCTGCCTGACGAGTTAACGTTCGCCACGCTCGTCTGCCGCCGCCCCGCCCCCATCGGACCCACGGGATGGCTCGTGGAAAAGAACGGCTGGCCGTCGTAGCAAGCGACGCTCGAAGGGGTGTCAACGGCTTCCTTGAGCATCTGGAACAGCAGCATGTCGGGATGGACCTTGGTGTCCCATCCGAGCTGCTCGATGACGGGTTCGTAAACGCCGTAGTTGTCGTCCTCGAGGTCGTTGCGGTCGATGGCGACGGTATCCTCAAAGTTTTTGTTTGCGATCGTGTAGGAGTGTGCCTCGAGTGCCTGCACGACGCGGTCGCCGAGCCATTCGCGAAAGCGTGTGGTTCGGCCCAGCCAGGGGTAGGTCGTCTGGCGGCTGGTAGAACGCACCACCGAGGCGATCTGCTCGTAGTAGCTGGGCGGCTTCTCGAAGCCGCGCTGAAAGATGACGTCGAAACCGGTAAAAAGAGCAGTGAGACTTGCCTGGCTGATTTCCATTGGAACGGGCCTCGTCGTTGGGGGAAAAGCGGGTTACTGGGCGGCGGCCGACTGATGCCAGAAGTCGATCCAGACTTCGCCGCTGGGATCGAGGTTGACGATTCTGCCGGCGACGCTGCGGGTGGGCGTGCCCCAGTTGTACGAGATCAGCACCTGAGCGCCGGCGGCAGTCGCGCCACCCGCAACTCCGATCACCAGGCCCGACTGGTAGTTAACGACGTAATCCTTGCCCTCGGTGTAAGTTGTGCCTGCGGGGTCGCTGGTTACAACCACCTTGGAAACGCTCTCGTGGCCAAGAACGATCACTTGCGGGCTGCCCGTGGCCGGAAAGGTGAAGGCTGTGGCCGCCACTGCCGTGGCCGCGCTGCCGTCGCTTGCGGAGACGGAATTGTCGTCAACCGCAAAGGCCGGTGCGCCGACCTGGGCTGCCGCGATCGAGTTGTCGGCGTCGGCGTACATGAAGACGCCCCGGCGGCATACGATCGAGATCGCTCCGGCCGCGCCGCCGAGATTGTTGGCGTTCTCGCCGGGGATGCCGTTGTAAACGCGCTCGGCACGGCCGACGATCTGGAGCCCGGACGTGCCGGAGGCCGGCACGGCGTTGCCGGCCGTGTTAAGCGCGACCATGCCACCCAGGTAGATGACCGTGTTGGCTTCGACCGGATAGACTTGCATCCGGCCGCCGTCGGCCATCTCGGGTGTGTTGCGGGAATTGGTCAAAGCCGCCATCGTGTCACCTTCCCGAAGGGCGCCTCGCACCGTAATCGTGTCCGGTGCGGGGCGCGGCCGTGTTTAGCTTCCTACTCAGCGCT
>JAJYVB010000347.1 GCA_021792265.1 Deltaproteobacteria bacterium
ATTGGTGCTCGGCACCGTGCGACAAGGCGGCTTCTTTCCTTTAGTTCTCTCCCCGGGGGAGAGATTACACTGAGGGGAGCAGGTTGGCGAAAAGGCCTTTTCGCCAACCTGCTGGAATAATGGGACTGCTTGCAGAAACGACGCTGAAAAAGATCCGGGCGGAGATAGCCTACTATCCCCACGCCCGCGGCGCGCTGCTTTACGCCCTGCACGCCGCGCGTGAAGACGCCGGCGGACTTTCGCGCGAAGTGTACGCCGAACTGGCACCGCTGTTCGGGATGCCCGTGAGGGAGATGGCCGAGGTCGCCTCGTTCTACTCGCTCTTCACCCAGCCGCGGGCGCGGGCGGTCTTCCAGGTCTGCACCAACCTCTCGTGCTGTCTGCGCGGCGCGCGCGATATCGTGCGGACACTGGAGCATCGGCTCGGAATCAAGCCGGGCAGCGCCACCCCGGACGGGCGGTTTGCCCTCTGCGAGGTGGAATGCCTGGGCTCGTGCTCAACCGCCCCGGTGGTCCAGGTGAATCGCAACCCTTACCTGGAGAATGTCACCCCCGAATTTATCGCGACCCTTACGGAGTCGCCTGAGCGCGCTCTGGAGGCGAGCCGGCCTGCACCGGTAGCCTCGACGATCCCCGACGGTGTCGAGGGCTACCTGTTGCCGCCCAACGGTCAACGCTGGCTCACCGTTGAAGACTATCGGCGAAACGGCGGCTACCAGGCGATTCTGAAAGCCGCAACGATGGCGCCCAAGGAAATCGCCGACCTGGTCAAGACCGCCGGACTACGAGGGCGCGGCGGTGCAGGCTTTGTGACTGGCCTTAAATGGACTTTCATGCCGCCGCGCGACCAGCGTCCGCGCTACCTGGCGGTCAACGGCGACGAGAGCGAGCCCGGCACCTTCAAAGACCGCGAAATAATGCAGCGCAACCCGCACCTGATCCTAGAAGGGATCATGATCGCGTCGCTCGCGATCGAAGCGAACGCCGCTTTCATTTATGTACGCGGCGAGTACGTCGAGCCCTATCGGATCGTGCGCCGGGCTATCGAGGAAAGTTACGCGGCGGGGATTCTCGGCGACAACGCGCTGGGCTTCAACCGCCGCTTCGACATCCATATCCAGCCCGGCGCAGGCGCTTATATCTGCGGCGAAGAGAGCGGGATGCTCGAATCGATGGAGGGAAAAAAGGGGCAGCCGCGAAAACGTCCGCCTTTTCCCGCCCAGTTCGGACTGTGGGGCCAGCCGACCACGGTTGACAACATCGAGACGGTTTCGCACGTCCCGGCGATTATTGCGCGCGGTGCCGAGTGGTTCCAGCGCGGGGGCGCGCCCAACAGCGGAGGCCACACGCTCTTCGGCGTCAGCGGCCACGTCAAGCGGCCCGGCGTGTTCGAACTTCCGTTGGGCGTCAACATGCGCGACGTCATCTATCGTTACGCCGGTGGCCTGGAGGACGGGCGCACGATCAAAGCGGTCATCCCGGGCGGCGTCTCGATGCCGGTGGTGCGCGGCGATCAGATCGACGTCGCGATGGACCACGAATCCCTCAAGCGCGTCAACACGCTCCTGGGCACTGCCGGCGTGATCGTGCTCGACGACCGTAGTTGCATGGTGCGGGCCGCGATGGTGGTCGCGCACTTCTTCAAGTACGAGTCGTGCGGCCAGTGCACCCAGTGCCGCGAGGGCACCGGATGGATCTACCAGATGCTTGCCCGGATCGAGGGCGGCAAGGGCCACCGCGAGGATTTGCAGGCGCTTGCCGACTGCACCCGTTTCATGGAAGCCAAATGCATCTGCGCGCTCGCCGACGGCGCGGCCTGGGCTGCAAGCGCATTTCTGCGCCAGTTCCGCAGCGAGTTCGAAAGTCATATCGACGCCGGGCGATGCCCCTTCGAGGAAAGCTTCGAAGCATGACCCACAAGGTGAGCCGCAACGCTGTGGTCGCGCTCCTGGGCACTCCCAGCCGCACCGAGGGAAGCCTCAACGAGCCGCGCGAGCGCGAAGAAAACGGCTACCGCTTCAACGAGAAATGGACCTACGAAAACCTCGTTGGCGATCCGGCCGGAGTGCCCGAACGCGTCATCTACTGGAAACGCTACGACTTCGTCGCGACTACGGTCCGTGCCGGTGCCGAAGGGCCGTGGCGCCCCGATGAGAAGCTCGCCGCGGCGCTCGCGGAGCGACCGAGCCGCCTCGCTCCGATCGATCCCGCGCACAACTCGCCGGTCACGCCCAAGGTTCCCTACCTGCCGGTCTCCAAATTCCCCGGCAAGCCCGATTTGGGCGGATATTTCGTCGAGAGCGACACCGATTAGCAGCAACCGCGTCGAGACTCTGCGCCGAGCGCTGAAGCTACATCGCTCTCTGTTTCTGCACGTCGCAGAGTAACGCCTTCAGAACCGGGAACCCGGAAATCGGATCGCGGTTGTCCATGTCAGTCAGATAGTTCGCGTTGGCTTGACGCCACGCCTCGGCCTGAATCGGGCTGCCTCCGCCCACGTTGATTTCGACCGCGCCCGGCCGAACGTCGTCGGTTACTCTTGCGGTGAAAGGAACCGAGCCGCGCGGCGATACAACGTTCACCGGCTGGCCGTCTGCGATCCCTCGCCGAGCGGCGTCCAGCGGATTGATGAGAACGTGCGGATGCGGCTGAAGCTTGAGGAGCCCCGCAACGTTCAAGTGCTGCGAGCGGAAGGCCGACTGAATTCTGGCGCCGGTGTTCATAACCAGCGGGTATTGTCGCGCGAGCTCCGGATTGGCAAGCGGCCCTTCAGCCGGTTCTGTATAAACCGGCAACGGAGGATAGCCGAACTTTTCGAAAATTGTGGACCACACCTCGACCTTGCCGGTGGGCGTAGGGAAACCCGGCTGGCCGTCCGCACGCAGCAGGCCGCTCTCGTACTT